>JBEKZN010000033.1:0-9434 GCA_049509815.1 Opitutales bacterium | reverse complement strand
CCCGCTTTTTCCTTTACACCCCGCCCCCTCTCTGGTTTCTTTGACCCTTTTAACGCATCCCACTCTGGCTCCCGCCATGCAAAAAACCAAGAAATCCATCGTCAAGCGCTTCAAAGTCACCGGCCGCGGCAAGATCCTCCGCCGCACGCCCGGCCGCCGCCACCTGCTTTCCTCCAAGTCCACCAAGCAGAAGCGCCAGTCCCGCCGCGACAAACCCGTCGCCCCCGGCCACGCCGTCAGCTACCGCAAGGCCATGCCCTTCGCGTTCTAAGGACCGCCCGTTTTTCCCTTTAGGCCAGGCGGGTGATCTTCCAGGCGACCCGCCGGCCGCGTTCAACCCATAACTCCCACCGGAGACCACCAACATGCCTCGTGTCACCAACGCCGTCTATACCAAGGCGCGCCGCAAGCGCATCCTCAAGAAAGCCAAAGGCTACTTTGGCAACAAATCGCGTCTCTACCGCTATGCCAAGGACGCCGTCCAGCATGCGGAGATCTACGCCTACGCCCACCGCCGCCGCAAAAAGGGCGACTTCCGCTCCCTCTGGATCGCGCGCCTCAACGCCGCCGTCCGCCCGTCCGGCCTCAGTTACAGCCGATTTATGGCCGGCCTGAGGGCTGCCAACATCGCCCTCGACCGCAAATCGCTCAGCGAACTGGCCATCCACGACACCGAGGCCTTCGCCAAGATCATCGAGCAGGCCAAAGCCGCCCTCGCCGCGCCCGCCAAGGCGTAGTGCCCGGCCCCGCGTCCCGTTCGCCGGACGCCGCCTTCGGTCACCTTTCGCTCCGGCCCCTGCCGGACCGCTGCGCTGTGCCTGCGTCCATTCCTTCGTCAGAAACGCACCCTTCAGTTTATCATTTATCATTGAGCGCTTACCCTCTTTAATTCCGAATTCCGCATTCGGAATTCCGCATTTTGCCCTCATGGAACCCCAGCTCACCGCCCTCCTCGCCGAAGCCCGCGCCGCCGCCCCCGCCCTCGCCTCGCGCGCCGAGTTCGAGGCCTTCAAGGCCCGCTTCTCCGGCCCCAAGGGCGCCTTCACCGCCGTGATGAAGACCGTCGGCGCCCTCCCGCCCACCGAACGCCCCCTCGCCGGCAAGCTCATCAACCAGTTCAAGCAGCACTTCGAGGCTCTCTACACCGAGACCCTCGCGCGCCTCGAAACCGCGGAACTCACCGCCCAGCTCGGCCCGGCCATCGACCCCACCCTGCCTGCGCCCGTCCCCGCCGGCCTGCTTCACCCGCTCACCCAGGCCCGCCGCGAGGTCTGCGCCCTTTTCCGCAAGGTCGGCTTCACCCTCGCCGACGGCCCCGAGCTCGAAACCGAGTGGTTCAACTTCGACGCCCTCAACACCCCCGCCGACCACCCCGCCCGCAACGAGCAGGACACCTTCTACCTCCCCGAAACCACCGCCATCGGCAATGTCACCCGCCACGGCTCCGAGCGCTACCTCCTGCGCTCGCACACTTCCACCGTCCAAATCCGCACGCTCCTCAAGGAAAAACCCCCGCTGCGCGTCCTCGCGCCTGGCCGCACCTTTCGCCGCGACAACGTGGACGCCACCCACAGCGCCAACTTCCATCAGGTCGAGGGCCTGTGCGTGGACCGCCGCGTCACCGTCGTGGACCTCAAGGCCGCCCTCGATTACCTCGTCCGCGGCCTCTTCGGCCCCGGCGCGCAAACCCGCCTGCGCCCGTCCTTTTTCCCGTTCACCGAGCCGAGCTTCGAGCTCGATTTTCAATCGCCCGACCTCGGCCGCCTCTCCGGCAAATGGCTCGAGCTCGGCGGCTGCGGCCTCGTGGACCCCGAGGTCTTCAAGGCCTGCAACCTCGACCCCGCCGAGTGGACCGGCTACGCCTTCGGCTTCGGCCTCGAGCGCATCGCCATGGTCCGCGCCGGCATCGACGACATCCGCCACTTCTTCCAAAACGACCTGCGCTTCCTCCGCCAGTTCGCCTGACTTTCCCTCGGCAAATTCACTCATCGTTTTTTAGCCCCGACTTATTTTCCATTTTAAATTTTCCATCTTGAATTTTCGATGCGCGTCTCCCTTTCCTGGCTCAAAAAATACGTCAACCTCGGCGCCACCGCGCCCGAGGAAATCCGCCGCGTCCTCCCGCTCATCGGCCTCGAAGTCGAAAGCGTCGAGCTGAAGGGCCTGCTCCCGCTGCCCAATGTCGTCGTCGGCGAAATTCTCACGAGCACCCAACATCCGAATGCCGACAAGCTTTCCGTCTGCTCCGTGCAGACCGGCCCCAATGAGCCGCCGCGCCCGATCGTCTGCGGCGCGAACAATTACAAGGTCGGCGACCGCGTGCCCGTCGCCCTCCCCGGCGCGGTTTTGCCCGGCGATTTCAAGATCAAGCGCTCCAAGCTCCGCGGCGTCGAGAGCGACGGCATGATGTGCTCCGCCCGCGAACTCGGCCTGGGCGACGACCACGCCGGCCTCCTGATCCTCGACGCGCGCCCTGAAATTGGCACGCCCATCAACGCCCTTTTCCCCGAGCCCGACGCCATCTTCACCCTCGAAATCACCGCCAACCGCGGCGATTGCTGGAGCCACGTCGGCGTCGCGCGCGAACTCGCCGCCTATTACGGCCAGCCGCTGCAGGTCCCCGCGCCCATCGTCCATCCCGAGTCGCGGCTCGCCGCGTGCGCCGGCCACCTGCTCACCGGTTTTTCCGTCTCATCGACCGATTGCCCGTACTACACCGCCTGGGCCGTGCGCGGCGTCAAAATCGGCCCCAGCCCCGCCTGGCTCAAGCGCGACCTCGAGGCCGTCGGCCTGCGCTCCATCAACAACGTCGTGGATGTCACCAACTGGGTCATGCTCGAGCTCGGCCAGCCGCTTCATGCCTTCGACGCCGCCAAAATCCGCGGCTCCCAGCTTCTCGTCCGTCCCGCCGCTGCCGGCGAAAAAATCACCACCCTCGACGGCCGCGAACGCGTCCTCGACCCGTCCATTCTCGTCATCGCCGATGCCGAGCGCCCGCTCGTCGTCGCCGGCGTCATGGGCAGCATTGACGCCGAGGTGGACGCCTCCACCACCGACCTCGTGCTCGAGAGCGCCTGGTTCCAGCCCGGCGCCATCCGCCGCGCCACCCGCCTGCTCGGCCTGCACACCAACAGCTCGCACCGCTTCGTGCGCGACGTCGATCCCGCGGGCGTCACCCTCGCCGCCCGCCGCGCCCTTGATCTGATTCTCGAAACCGCCGGCGGCGAACTTGTCCCGCACTTCGTCGTCCACGGCGCGCCTCCGCGCGGCGGCCACGTCATCGAAATCACGCCCGATTTCGTCCGCGAGCGCCTCGGCTTCTCCGTCACCGACCACGACATCCGCGGCGTCTTCGAGCGCCTCGGCTTCCACGTCGCCGACGGCTCCGCCGGCGCGCCTTGGAAGGTCAGCGTCCCCAGTGCGCGCGGCGAGGTCGCCCGTCCGATTGATCTCGTCGAGGAATTCCTCCGCCTCCACGGCACCGACAAAATCCCTGCTGCGCCCGTGGCCGTCGCTGGCCTCGACCGCGAGGACGATCCGCAAGCTTCTTTCGGCCTGCGCGCCGCCGAGCTCCTCGCCGCCCAGGGTTTTGCCGAATGCGCCCACTACACCCTGTGCGACGGCGCCGAGCTGCAAAAATGGCACGCCGACGCCGTTCCTGCGCTGCTCGCTCTCGCCAACC
The DNA here is from genome assembly GCA_049509815.1 of Opitutales bacterium. Lineage (GTDB taxonomy): Bacteria > Verrucomicrobiota > Verrucomicrobiia > Opitutales > JABDGR01 > CAZDAQ01. The sequence continues at coordinate 5,752 of JBEKZN010000033.1, read as the reverse complement.
CGCTCACCGCCGAGATGAGTCACCTGCGCCCTTCGCTCGTCCCTGGCCTGCTCGACGCCCTGCGCCTCAACGCCGACCGCGGCAACGGCTTCCCGAAACTCTCCGAGTCCGGCCGCGTGTTCCGTGAGCACGAGGGCAAACTCTACGAACTCGAGGCCGTCGCCTTCGTCCTGCCTGCATCTTCAGGCGAACGCTCATGGCATCCCGCGCCCGCGCCAGATTTTTACTCCGCCAAAGCCCTTTCCGCGCAACTTGCCGCCCGCCTGCTCGGCGCCGATGTCGCCGCGCTCGACTTCCAGCCCGTCGGCCCGCGCCCGCTCTGGCAATCCGGCCACGCCGCCGAATCCGGCTGCTGGGTCAAGCATGGCTTCCAAATCAAGACCGGCCTCGTCAGCCCCGCGCTCACCAGGGAAAAAGGCCTCGACGGCCTCGTCTTCGCCGGCGAACTCCTCGTGCGGCCCGACTTCCTCGCGCAGCCGCGCACCCGCCCGCGCCTCCAGCCTTTTTCCGCCTACCCGCCGTCGTCCCGCGACCTCGCGCTCGTGGTGGACGCCGCCGCTCCCGCCGAATCCGTCCGCCGCGATGTCGAAGCCGCCGCCCGCGCCGCCGTCCAGCCGCTCGTCACCGTCGAATCCGTCGCCCTCTTCGATGTTTACACCGGCGCCGGCCTGCCCGACGGCAAAAAGAGCCTCGCCTTTGCCCTGCGCTTCCGTTCCCTCGAACGCACCTTGACCGACGAGGAGGTCAACGCCGCCTTCACCGCCCTTCAGCAAACCCTCGCCGCCCCCGGCCGCTACGCCATCCGCACCTGAAGCATCCAACTGCCTGCAACACGCTTAACTCCCGCAGCGGCACTGCCTTATCCCGCTTTCTCCTCAACTCACCCCACCCACCCAAAAAAAATGACCTTCCACGCGTGCCGTTAATTAAGCTTCTCTTTTACCTCTGGTAGTACAAGTGGGTGCTCTCCAAGCGGCTTTTGCCTTCCGATTCACGGCGTGGCAGCCACCACTCGGGGTCGAGCTCCCATTAGATATAAATCAGGGAAGAGAACTTGCGAGGTCTCGAACACAGCAGAAGGTCTGAAACGCACTGTACGCACATTCCCCATTTTGGAAAGCTAATTCCGCCGATTTATTTCCTAAAAAAGCGGCGTTTACTCTTGCAGCCAGGGGTAATACTTCCCGAGAAACCGACGGCACGAACCGCGATTTCGTTCGCAAACATGCTGCGATAGCTTCCGCACCTGCTCCTCGAATTCTGCTGTCGTCGCCCCCAACTCAATTAGGTTTCTAATGCACGTTATGGCATCGTGCGCCACCCAGTTGAGGAACTTATCGTCCTCCCACAGCGCCTGCTGCGTCCAGGTCTCGTCGAGGTGACGACGCAGCAGTTCCTTCGCTTCCGGATGCCTGGTTTTTGCAATCGCCTGGGTCAGGTTGATTGCCCGGCCCGCCGGATACCGGCGCAAGATTCTCGTAAGAAACGTCCATGCCTCCGCCTGCGGCAGGTTCGTCGCCACGGTCAATGCAATCGCCGACCACGCTTCAGGCTCGTCCTGCCGCATGACGAAGCGCAGCATCTCCGGGTAATCCTCCTGTTCCCTTAGCCAGACGCACATCTGGCAGAAATCTTCCCGGTCTCTCTCGGCCCAATCTGGCCACCCGTCTTTCAACTGCGCCAGCGTCATCGTGGCCGAGCCATCCATGAACCGCGATACGCTCAGCCCCTGTTTGGATGCCTTGTCTTCATATAACCGGGAAAAACGCCGTTCCCGTTTCAACGGCAGCCGGAGTCCTTGCCAGCGCACGGCCGCGGGATATTCCTCTCCGTAGTGCTTCTTGAGTTCATCGGCATTCATGGAGCGACATCGCTCCGATTATTCTTCTCCCATTTCAGAAATTCTCAATAATGTAATTCCTCGAATCAATCCCCCCATGCCCCACCAAAAAATCCTCGTCGGCTGGACCACCGTCGGTTCCGCCGAAACCGCCGAAAAACTTGCCGCCACCCTCGTCGGCACCTGCCTCGCCGCCTGCGTTATCATCGACGGCCCGGTGACCTCCCATTACCACTGGGACGGCCGCCAGCAGCGCTCCACCGAATGGCGCCTCTGGGTGAAGTTCCCCGAGGACCGCGCCAGCGAAATTTTCGCCTGGCTGCGCGGCCACCACCCCTACGAAGTGCCCCAATGGATCGTCGTCGAGGCCTCCTCCGTGTCCCAACCCTACGAGAACTGGGTCGTCGCTTCCACGCGCCATCCGTTTCCCCAAAAGTCGGAAGCCTGAGCTAGCCGCCCTTCGCTTCCGGCTCCGCCTCCTCCGTCACCTTGATGTGCGCGTCCTTGAGCTGCCGCGCCGTCACCGCGCCGGGCGTCATCGCCATCAGGTCCTGCCCGCGCTGCGTCTTCGGGAACGCCACCACGTCGCGGATGCTCGAGCGCCCGCCCAAGATCGCGCACAGCCGGTCGAACCCCAGCGCGATCCCGCCGTGCGGCGGCGCGCCAAAATGGAACGCCCGCAGCATGTAGCCGAACCGGCTCTCCACCACGTCGGCGGGGATTTTCAACACGTCCTCGAAAACTTTTTTCTGCACCTCCGGCTGGTGGATGCGGATGCTCCCGCCGCCCAGCTCCACGCCGTTGAGCACCACGTCGTAGTGCTGCCCGCGCACCGCCTTCGGGTTGGAATCGAGCAGCTTCAGGTCTTCCTTCACCGGTGCGGTAAAGGGATGGTGCGTCGCCAGGTAGCGGCCTTCCGCCTCGTCGTAGCTCATCAGCGGAAAATCCACCACCCACAGAAAATTGTACTGCCCAGCGGGAATCGCCAGCTTGCCGCGCGCCTGCAACAGCGCCGCCGCTTCCAGCCGCATCCGGCCCAGAATCGCGCACGCCCGCTCCCAGGTTGTCGCCGCGAAAAACACGATGTCGCCGTCGGCCATCTCTAATCGCTTGGCCAGTTCCGCCTTTTCCGCCTCGGAGAAAAACTTCAGGATCGGCGACTTCCATTCGCCCTTCTCGGCCTTGATGAACGCCAGCCCCTTCGCCCCAAGCGTCTTTGCGATGTCCTCGAGGTTTTTCAGTTCGCCCTGCGTGATGTCCGCCAGCCCTTTGGCGTTGATCGCCTTCACCACCCCGCCGCTCTCAATCGCCCCGCCGAACACCTTGAACGCCGAGCCGCGGAACACGTCCGACAAATCCGTCAACTCCAGTCCGAACCGCGTGTCCGGCTTGTCCACGCCGTAGCGGTTCATCGCATCGTTGAACGCCAGCCGCGGGAACGGCGTGGGCACGTCCACGTCCAGCGCCGCCTTCCACACCCGCTTCAGCAGCCCCTCGATCAGCGCGTACATGTCCTCGCGCTCGATGAACGACATCTCCAAATCGATCTGCGTGAACTCCGGCTGCCGGTCCGCCCGCAGGTCCTCGTCGCGAAAACACTTCGCCAGCGAGAAATACCGCTCCACCCCGGCCACCATCAGCATCTGCTTGTACTGCTGCGGCGACTGCGACAGCGCGTAAAACTGCCCGGGATTCAGCCGGCTCGGCACGAGAAACTCCCGCGCGCCCTCCGGCGTGCTCTTGAACAAGATCGGCGTCTCCACCTCCAAAAAGCCCTGCTCGTCCAGGTACCGCCGCACCGTCTGCGCTGCCAGGCTGCGCAGCTTCAGCAGACCCAGGTTGCGCGGCCTGCGCAAATCCAGGTACCGGTAGGTCAACCGCAGGTCCTCGTTCACCTTGTCGGCCAGCTCGTCGTCCAGCGGGAACGGCAGCGTCGCGCACACGTTGTGCACCGTCACCCCCGCGGCCACCACCTCGATGCTCCCCGTCGCCAGCTTGGCGTTCACCGTCTCCGGCGGCCGCAACTCCACCTTCCCCGTCACCTGCAGCACCGACTCGTCGTGCAACCCCGGCTGCGCCGCCACAAACGCCGCGCTCTGCGGGTCCAGCACCACCTGCGTGATGCCCTCGCGGTCCCGCAGGTCCACAAACACCAGCCCGCCGTGGTCGCGTACTGCGTTCACCCATCCGATCAGGGTGACTTCGCGTCCGACCTGCGCCTGGTTCAATTCTCCGCAATGGTGTGTGCGTTTCATGCCGTCGTGATGTAAACCGCCCAGCAAAACAACCCCGCCCCGCAGCGACAAGCCTATTGATGCTCTTTTCGCAGCCCCGCCCTCGCGCCCTCCTCGCCGGGATTTTTAAGTTGCGCCCAGCAAACCCCTTTGTTTAACATCACTGTTTACGACCTAATTTATCTCCCATGTCGCAACACTCCAGCTTCCGCCTGGGCGCCAGCACGTCCAAAAAGAAACGCAACGTCCTCAAGCGCTTTGAACGCATTGACCTGATGAAGAAGCGCGGCGTGTGGAAAGAAGGCCGCCGCGTCACTGGCCTGCCCAAGACCCGCATCGGCGACTGACCTCGCCGCCGGCAATCCTGGATTCGCCCGGCCCGCGTGGCCGGAGCCTCTGCTCCCTTACGCCGGCACGCCCGCCGGCTGCGTCCCGGGACCCAAGTCCTCGCTCTTGCGCTTGACCTTCTCCGGCAGCGCTTCCTTTTCGGGATCGGCCGTGGGCACCGGCTTCGCCGGGTACGGAACCACCGGCGAGCGCAGCGCCCCGGAATCCAGAATCTCGTGCACGTGCTTGCCCTCGATTGTCTCGTATTCCAGCAGGGCCGCCGCCACCGTGTCCAGCGCCGCGCGCCGCTCAGTTAAAATCTCCCGGGCGCGATTGTACTGACCTTCCATGATGGCCTGGATCTCGCTGTCAATCCGCCGCGCCGTCTCTTCGCTGTAGTTTTGCGTGCGCGTGATTTCCTTCGCCAGAAAAATGTGATCCTGGTTCTCACCGTAGGCGATCGGCCCCAGCGGGCTCATGCCCCAGTCGCAAACCATGTGCCGCGCCAGCTTCGTGGCCATCTTGATGTCGCCCGCCGCGCCGCTCGTCACGTCGCCGAAATGCAGTTCCTCCGCCACGCGCCCGCCCATCAGGCAGCACAGCCGGTTCAGCAGCCGCTTCAACCCGTGGTTGAGCATGTCCTTCTTCGGCGCAAACATTGTGCTGCCCAGGCTCTGCCCGCGCGGGATGATCGTGACCTTGTGCAGCGGCATGTGCCCGTCGTCGATCACCGCCTGCACGATCGCGTGCCCCGCCTCGTGGTAGGCCACAATGCGCTTGTCCTCGTCGTCCATCAGCTTGCGCCGCTCGCGCCCGAAGGCGATCTTCTCGCGCGCCTCGTCGATGTCGTGCATCTCCACCTCGTTCTTGTTGTAACGGGCGGCGATCAGCGCGGATTCGTTCAGCAAATTCGCCAGGTCGGCGCCGGACAATCCCGGCGTGTTCCGCGCCACCAGGCCCAGGTCCACTTCCTTCGCCAGCTTGATCTTCTTCGCGTGCACCTTGAGGATTTCCGCGCGGCCGTTCATGTCCGGCAGGTCGATGATGATCTGGCGGTCGAAACGCCCCGGACGCAGCAGCGCGCTGTCCAGCACGTCCGGCCGGTTCGTCGCCGCGATGATGATCACGCCTTCGTGACCGTCAAAGCCGTCCATCTCGACCAGCAAGGAGTTCAGCGTCTGCTCGCGCTCGTCGTTGCCGCCGCCCAGGCCTGCGCCCCTCTGGCGGCCCACGGCGTCGATCTCGTCGATGAAAATGAGGCACGGGGCGCTCTTTCGGCCCTGCTCGAACATGTCGCGGACGCGCGAGGCGCCCACCCCGACGAACATCTCGACGAAGTCGGACCCCGAGA
>JBEKZN010000329.1:0-2864 GCA_049509815.1 Opitutales bacterium | reverse complement strand
TAGCATCGCTTCAGTGGAAAAGGGAAGGCTGCTTTAGTTTCAGATGGGACTGGGATTTACAGTCATAGCCTCAGAATGCGAAGCCTCAACTTTTCAACTGCTTGATCAAGGTGTCCGCCATGACGGCGGGGGTATCGGCAACGGCGATGCCGGCTGCGTGCAACGCCTCGATCTTGCCGGCGGCGGTGCCTTTGCCGCCGGAGACGATGGCGCCGGCGTGGCCCATGCGGCGCCCGGGCGGGGCGGTGGTGCCGGCGATGAAGGCGGCCACGGGTTTTTTGACGAGCTGTTTGATGTAGGCGGCGGCTTCCTCCTCGGCGGTGCCGCCGATTTCGCCGATGAGGATGATGGCTTCGGTGCCGGGGTCTTCGTTGAAGAGGCGGACGGCGTCGGTGTGGCTGGTGCCGTTGACGGGGTCGCCGCCGATGCCGATGCAGGTGGACTGGCCGTGGCCGCGGCTGGTGATTTGCCAGACGGCTTCGTAGGTGAGGGTGCCGGAGCGGGAGACGATGCCGATTTTGCCGGGGTTGTGAATATAGCCGGGCATGATGCCGATTTTGCACTGGCCGGGGGTGATGATGCCGGGGCAGTTGGGGCCGATGAGGCGGGACTGACTGCGCAGGAGGCGGCTTTTGACGAGGTCGATGTAGCGGACGGGGACGCCTTCGGTGATGCCGACGAGGAGGGGGATTTCGGCGTCGAGGGCCTCGAGGAGGGAATCGGCGGCAAAGGCGGGGGGGACGAAGATCATGGTGGCGTTGGCGCCGGTCTGCTCGACGGCTTCGCGCACGGTGTTGTAGATGGGGACTTTATCGAGGAACTTCTGGCCGCCGCGGCCGGGGGTGACGCCGGCGACGACGTTGGTGCCGTATTCGAGGCATTGCTGGGCGTGGAAGCTGCCGGCCTTGCCGGTGATGCCCTGCACGAGCAGGCGGGTGTTTTTGTCAACGAGGACGCTCATCGGGACGGAAAGAGGTGAAGGGTGAAAAGTGAAAGGTATAAAAGGAGCCGGGGTTACTTGGCGGCTTTGACGAGGGCGACGATTTTTTGGGCGGCGTCGGCGAGGGAATCGGCGGACGTGATGGCGAGGCCGCTTTGGGCGAGAATTTCCTTGCCGAGCTTGACGTTGGTGCCTTCGAGGCGGACGACGAGGGGGACAGTGAGCTGGACGTTGCGGGCGGCGGCGATGACGCCGCGGGCGATGATGTCGCACTTCATGATGCCGCCGAAAATGTTGACGAGGATGCCCTTGACGGCGGGGTCGCTGAGGATGATGCGGAAAGCGGCGGTGACCTGGTCCTCGTTGGCGCCGCCGCCGACGTCGAGGAAGTTGGCGGGGCGGCCGCCGTAGAACTGGATGATGTCCATGGTGGCCATGGCGAGGCCGGCGCCGTTGACAAGGCAGGCGATTTCGCCATCGAGGGCGATGTAGTTGAGGCTGAACTTGGAGGCCTCGATTTCCTTGGGGTCTTCCTCGTTGAGGTCGCGGAGGGCCTGGATTTCGGGATGGCGGTAGAGGGCGTTGTCGTCGAAGGAGACTTTGGCGTCGAGGGGCTCGATGTTGCCGGCCTTGGTGAGGACGAGGGGGTTGATCTCGACCATGGCGCAGTCTTTTTCCCAATAGAGGCGGTAGAGGCCGTCGAGGAGTTTGGCGAACTGCTTGACGCGTTCGTCGTCGAACCCGAGGCGGTAGCCGATTTCGCGGGCTTGAAAGGCGCGCAGGCCGAGGTTGGGGTCAACGTGGCGGCGAAGGATTTTTTCGGGGGAATGGGCGGCGACTTCCTCGATGTCCACGCCGCCTTCGGTGGAGGCGATAATGACGGGCTGGGAGGTGGCGCGGTCGAGGAGGATGGCGAGGTAGTACTCTTTGGCGATGTCGGTGGCTTCGGTGAAGAAAACGGTCTGGACCTTGCGGCCGGCGGGGCCGGTCTGGTGGGTGACGAGGGTGTTGCCGAGCATTTTGCCGGCGATATCCTTGGCGGGGGGATGGCTGTCGGCGATTTTGACGCCGCCCTTGAAGCCGTCGGTGAAGGTGCCTTTGCCGCGGCCGCCGGCGTGGATCTGGCTTTTGACGACGACCTTGCCGGCGGGCAACTGGGCGAGGGCGGAGTCGAAATCGCCGTGGGTCTGGGCGATGGCGCCACGGGCGACATTGATGCCGAATTCGCGAAAAAGCTGCTTGGCCTGGTATTCGTGGATGTTCATGGACGCCGGGGGTGCGAAAAAGACAGAAGATTTTGACTGCTGGATAACGTCCCCGATGACAACGCTTAAATGCGAGGAGGAACCGTTTTGCGCAATCAGGGATGGAGTTGAGCGACGGCGGCGACGTATTTGGGACTGACGACGAGGTCGCGCACGCGGCAATTATGGCCAAGGGTGGAAACGGCGCGCCAGCCGGAAACATTGGTGGGTGGAAGCGCGGAGAGGTCCAGCCCGGCATCAAAGGCGGCGACGCCGAGGCCAAGGGCTTTGGCGACGGCTTCCTTGCGAGTCCAGAGGCGGAAGAAGGCCTCGCGCCGGGATAGTGTGGGGACGGTGTCGAGGACGGCGCGCTCGGGAGCGGTCAAGAGGGGAGGAAGGAGGACGGTGAAATCGAAGGCGGGGTCGAGCCATTCGACATCCACGCCGATGGCACCCTGGCCGGGCGGGGATATGGCGATGAGGCCGAGTTCGCGGCGGCTGGAAACGCTGAGGGACCAATCGTTATAGGGAGGCGATAGTTCGAGGCGGCCGGATCGGGCATGGAGCAAAGGGACCTCATTGGGCGGCAGGCCAAGCCGCTCGCCGAGCCAGGCGCGCAATTCGGCCCGCATCCTCAGGCGGAGGCGGCGGCGCAGGGGGTCAGAGTCGCGGGCGAAATA
>JBEKZN010000328.1:0-2880 GCA_049509815.1 Opitutales bacterium | reverse complement strand
AGCCGCGTGATCGAGTCCAGCAAAATCACCACATGCCGCCCGTACTCCACCATCCGCCGCGCCCGCTCGATCACCATCTCCGCCGCGTGCACATGGCTTTCCGCCGCCTCGTCAAACGTGGACGACACCACGTCCGCCCCCTGCACCGTCCGGCGGAAATCCGTGACTTCCTCCGGCCGCTCGTCCACCAGCAAAATAATCATGTGCACGTCCGGCCGATTCGTCCGGATCGAATTCGCGATCCCCTGCATCAAAATCGTCTTGCCCGTGCGCGGCGGCGCCACAATCAACCCGCGCTGCCCCAGCCCGATCGGCGTCAGCAGATCGACCACCCGCATGGACTGGTTGTCCCACTTCGCCTCCGGCCCCGTCTCCAATAAAAACCGCTCCGTCGGGTAATACGGCGTCAACTCCGTGAACGGAATGATCTCCGCCACCTTCTCCGGCTTTTCCCCATTCACCGTCAGTACCTTCACGCCCAGCGGGCAGCTTTCGCCTTCGCGCGGCGCCAGCGCCTGGACTTCCACCTCGTGCCCGCGCTGCAAACCCCAGCGCTCCAGCAGCCGCTTCGGCATGAAGCAACTCAACGACCGCACCCGGTAATTCTCCGGTAGGTACGTAAGAAAACCGTTCCCGTCGTCCATCACTTCCAAAATTCCCGCAATCTTGATCGGCCGCTCCTTCGTCCGCGCGTCCTTCATCAAATCCCGCAGCAAATGCCGCCGCAACGGCACCACCGGCACCGTCAATCCCGCTTCGCGCGCCGCTTCCTCCAGTTCCTTCAGGCCCATCGCCTGCAACGCATTGAAATCCAGCGGCCGGGCCCGCGCATTCACGCCTTCCTCCGCCATCCGCTCGATCTCTTCAATCCGCGTCAAGGCTTCCCAAATTCGCAGATCGCCCACTTCGAGCGCACCCGTGTCCGTGTCCTGCGACCCCGGCCCCTGCCAGCGCGGCGGCCTGGCGCCCTGCGGCGGCGGCAACGGCGGTCGCCCGCCCATCGGCGGCCGGCCCCGGTCCGGCTGAAATCCGCCCCGCGGAGGATACGGCCCCTTGTCGAACTTATTGCGCTTAAAATCCTTGTTGAACCGGTCATTCCGGTCGTTCTTCCACGGCGGCGGCGGACGATGCCCGCCGTCCCGATAACCACGGTCGCCCCGCCGGTCTCCCCCAAAATAACCCCGATCATCGCGCCGGTCTCCACGGTAACCACCTTGCCCGCCACCTTGGTATGGCGCTCCGCCCTCGGATTGCTGCGGACCATCTCCTTCTTGCCGCGGCCCGGCTTCCGGCGCTTCCGCACCGGGTTCGCGCGCGGATGGCTCCGGATTTTCGCCCGCCGGTTCTTCCCGCGGTGCCGGCGCCGGCTCCCGCAAATCCTCGTCCGACGTGCTGAAAACTTCCGGCAACGGCTCGGGCCTCGCGTCCCGTTGCGACGGCTCCGGCGCCGTCTCCCGCTCCGGTGCCCTCTCGAAAGTTGCCTCCTCCGGCTCCGCCGTCTCCCGCCTGGTTTTAATCATCCCGCGCCCGCGCGGTGCCTTGCCTTCCGCAGGGGATTCCACCTGTTCCCGCGCCTCCGGCGGCAACGGCGTCGTTTGGCTCAACGCTGCCGGCTTTGGCCGGCGCCCGCGGCGCTTCGGCGCCGCCTCCTCGGTCGCGGTTTTGTCTTTGTCACTCATGCAATAAAGGGGTGTGGTCGAAATGGTCGAAGCATCGCCGGGACGGCCTCATTCACGGGCGGAAACGCCTCCGGGGCGCCCGCTCCAACGCGTCCGCAAAGTCATCAAATAAAATAATGTTTCACAAAAGGGGGCGGGGTAACCGGTTCGCCGTCCACTCCACCTGACGGCGCAAAAACTGCCGGCTGCCATCGTTGCTCACCACCAAATCGGCTCGCTCGGCCTTCGCCTTGACCGGCCACTGCCGGCCCTGCCGTGCCGCCATTTCAGTCGGAGACAACCCCCGCGCCGCCAGCCTTTGTGCCTGCGTCGCGGGACTTGCCCATACACAAAGCGTTAAATCGAAGTGGGATGCAAGGCTTTTTTCAAACAACAGCGGAATCTCCACCACCCAGTCCCGCGCCGGCTCGCGCGCCAGCGCCCCCTCCCACCGCACCCGCACCCGCGGGTGCAGCAACCCCTCCGCCCACTCCAATTCCCCCGCATCCCCAAACACAATCTCCGCCACCCTCCGCCGGTCGATCTTCACCCCACCCCATCCTGCGGCTTCTTTTCCTGTCTGCAATTTTGCGCCCCCGCCCTCTAATTTTGAATTTTGAATTTTGAATTTTGAATTCTCCATTACCCCCTCTCCCCACCTCTTCACCGCCTCCGCCTTCACTTCCTCATCCTGCTCCCACAACTCCCGCACCAGCCCGTCCGATTCCAGCACCCCGAAACCCAGCTCCCGAAACATCCCCGCCACCGTGCTCTTCCCGCACCCCATCCCGCCCGTCAGCCCCAGCCGCCGGCCCCGTACTTGTGCCGTCATATCATGATCTTCTTTCCTCATAACACCACCGCCCCCTATCGCCGCACCACCGCCGGCCGGTTCGGCCGCCGCACAATATAATACAACAGCGCCCCCAGAAAATGCAGGAAAATGATCACCAGCGCCCAAATCAATTTGTCATTTCCCTCCGTGGGCTCGTTCGACAGGCAATCCACCAGCGCGATGATCCAAAAATCCATCAACCCGATCACCAACGTCACTGCCATGAAACCAAAAAACAAGGGAAATAACACCATGAGCGCCTCCTTGATTCAAGCATGACCCCCTCCCCGCCCATTCCAAGCCTAAATCGCTCCCCTCAAAACCACCCCATCCAGCCGCTCACCCATCAATCCGCACCCTCTCGCATCACCTTTTCCAGCGCCTCGC
>JBEKZN010000327.1:0-4049 GCA_049509815.1 Opitutales bacterium | reverse complement strand
GAGCTGGATAGGAATGGCGTCCCCTTGGGGATTCGAACCCCAGTCGCCAGGATGAAAACCTGGTGTCCTAGGCCGGGCTAGACGAAGGGGACAAGGTCAAACGGTCAATGTGTGGAAAAGCGTGGGCGGGGGCAAGGATGAAACAAAGAAGGCCACTGGCTGCGGAGAACGCAGCCACCAAATCATGCAAGCGGCAAAGTAGTGCCGACAGGATTCCTTGGTCACTTCGGCAGGAGGTCACCGAGGAGGGAGATTTCTTCCTGGAGCTCGGCGACGGAGGCGTCGATTTTCGCGCGGGAGAAGTCGTTGACGGGAACGCCGGGGACGACGGACCAGTTGCGGCCGTCGCAGCGGATGGGCATGGAGGCCATGATGCCTTTGGGGATGCCGTAGTCACCCTGGGAGCAGACGGCAACGCTCGTCCAGTCGCCGGCGGGGGTGGGCGTGGTGAGGGAGCGGACGGTGTCGATGGCGGCGTTGGCGGCGGAGGCGGCGGAAGAGAGGCCACGAGCCTTGAGGATGGCGGCACCGCGTTGCTGGACGGTGGGGATAAAAGTAGTCTTGAACCAGGCTTCGTCGGAGATGACGGTAGTAGCGGGCTGGCCGGCGATTTTGGTGTTATAGAAATCGGGGTACTGGGTGGAGGAGTGGTTGCCCCAGATGCAGAGGTTGGTGACCTGGCTGACATGGACGCCGGCTTTTTGGGCGAGCTGGGACTTGGCGCGGTTTTCGTCGAGGCGGGTCATGGCGAACCAGCGGTCGGCGGGGACGCCGGGAGCGTTGCGCATGGCGATGTAGGCATTGGTGTTGCAGGGGTTGCCGACAACAAGGACGCGGACGTCGGGCGCGGCGTTTTTCTCGATGGCGCGGCCCTGGCCGACGAAGATTTTGCCGTTGATGGCGAGCAGGTCCTTGCGCTCCATGCCGGCCTTGCGCGGGACGGAGCCGACGAAGAGGGACCAGTTGACGCTGCGGAAGCCCTCGTCGAGGTCGGCGGTGGCGACGACGTTGGTGAGGAGGGGGAAGGCGCAGTCGTCGAGTTCCATGACGACGCCTTTGAGGGAATCGAGGGCAGGCGGGATTTCGATGAGGTTGAGGGCGACAGGCTGGTCGGGACCAAAAATGGCACCGGAGGCGATGCGGAAGAGGAGGGCGTAGCCGATCTGGCCGGCTGCGCCGGTGACGGCGACGCGGATGGGTTGTTTCATGGGGGAGGAAAATTCACCGCAAAGGCGCGAAGGACGCAAAGAAGAAAAGCGCTGGGGAGGCTTTTTTTGCGTCTAGGGGAAATGGAGCGTCAGACTGCGGCGGGGATGCTGGCGGCGAGGGCGGCGTGGGCGGAGCGGACGAGGTTTTCCGTGGCGGGCCAGTCGATACAGGCGTCGGTGATGGAGACGCCGTAGCGAAATTGGTCGCGGGAGCGGGGGATGGGCTGGTTGCCGCCGTGGAGATTGCTTTCGACCATGGCGCCGATGAGGCTTTCGCGGCCGCGGAGGCGCTGCTCAAGAACGTCGTGGAAAACAGCGGGCTGGCGGTCGTGGTTTTTCGAGCTGTTGTCGTGGGAGCAGTCCACCATGATGGGGGAGGGCAGGCCGTTGTCGCGAAGGAGTTTTTCAGCGGCGGCGACGTGCCCGGCGGAGAAGTTGGGGCCGGGAGTGCCGCCGCGCAGGACGAGGTGGCAGTTGGGGTTGCCGCGGGTGGAGACGGCGGAGGCTTGGCCATCTTCGTTGATGCCGAGGAAAGTCTGGGGCGAGCGGGCGGCCTTGATGGCATTGATGGCGGTCTGGATGGAGCCGTCGGTGCCGTTTTTAAAGCCGAGGGGCATGGAGAGGCCGGAGGCCATCTGGCGGTGAGTTTGGGACTCGGTGGTGCGGGCGCCGATGGCGGACCAGCAGACGAGGTCGGCGATGTATTGGGGCGTGATGGGGTCGAGGAGCTCGGTGGCGGTGGGCAGTCCGAGGTCGATGACGGCGCGGAGGAACTCGCGGGCGAGCTTCAGGCCGGCAGGGATGTCGCCGGTGCCATCGAGGTGGGGGTCCATGATGAGGCCCTTCCAGCCGATGGTGGTGCGGGGTTTTTCGAAATAAACGCGCATCACGAGCAAAAGGCGGTCGGAGACTTCGCGGCTGAGGGCGGCCAGGCGCTGGGCATATTCGCGGCCAGCGACGACATCGTGAATGGAGCAGGGGCCGACGACGAGGAGCCAGCGGGGGTCGTCACCGAAGATAATGCGGTGGATGGCTTCGCGGCTGCGGGCGACGAAGCCGGCCTGGACGTCGTTTTTGGGCACGCTAGCGATAAGCTGGCGGGGCGTGGGCAGGGCCCGGTTGGCCGAGATGTTGATGTCGGTGACTTGCTGCACAAAGAAGGGGGTAGCGCGGGAACAGACCGGCGGGAAGACCGGGTGTTCCTTGCGTAAAACCGATAATTAGACCAAATTGGGGCGCCTTGGGCAAGAAAAGAAGGCAGAAAAGAGGGGGCCTGTTAATGAAAAAACTATCCGCGTATTATCATTTAACCCGGCCCGCGGCGGTGCTGCGGGCGACGGGGCCGGACGCGTTTGCGTTTTTGCAGAGCCAATGCTCGGTTGACCTGAGGAATCCCGACGTGGAGAACCCGGTGATGTACGGGTTGTGGTTGAACCAGAAGGGAAAAATCCAAGCGGACAGTTTTGTGATCCAGCGCGGGCCGGAGGAATTTTTGCTGGTGAGCTACGATTGCCCAGCGGAGAAAATTCGGGCCCACCTGGAAGCGCATCTAATCGCGGATGAGGTGGAGTTGCGAGATGAGACGAGAGAGTTTGCGCTGCTGCACTTTTGGTTCGATGGCGCCCGCGGTGTGAGAACTCGTGGGACTTGCTGGCCGATCCTTCGGCGCTGGAAGCAGTGGCTGATTCCCTGGCGAAACTCGGGGCCAACGGCGTTGATGCCGAAGCGCTGCAGGGAGTGCGCATACTGGCAGGCGTGCCGGCGATTCCGGCGGATGCGGGGCCGGGGGATTTGCCACAGGAGGCGGGATTGGAACGGGATGCGGTGTCGTTCGACAAGGGGTGTTATTTGGGGCAGGAGGTGATGGCGCGGCTGAAGTCACTCGGGCATGTGAATCGAGCATTGTGCCGGGTGTTAATGAAAGGTGATGCGCCATTTTCGGCGGGCAACGAGCCGGTGCCGCTCTATGCGGGTGAAGTGGCGGCAGGCGAGTTGCGCAGCCGGGCTGGAGAGGCCGGGCTGGCGATGCTGAAAATCCGAGCCATCGCGGGACGCGAGAGCCTAAGCCTGACGCCGAAGGGCGAGGAGGTGGTCAGCCTGAAAGCGGAAACCGCGTGGGGCTTGACGGTGCCGCCAACTGCGGCGGGTCAATCGTAAGGGTGCGCCTAGCTGGCGGTGGCCGCGGCCATCTCGGTGCGGGCCTTTTCGGCGAGCGCAGTGGAGAGGTAGCGTTCGCCGGCGCTGGCAGCGACGACAACGATTTTCTTGCCGGCGGAGGCGGGACGCTTGGCGACTTCGAGGGCGGCCCAGATAGTGGCGCCGCTGGAGATGCCGACGGAGAGGCCTTCCTCGACGGAGAGGCGCTGGGCGGTGGCGAAGGCGTCCTCGTTGGTGACTTGGATGACTTCGTCCACGATGGCGGTGTTGAGGTTTTTGGGGATGAAGCCGGCGCCGATGCCCTGGATTTTGTGGGGGCCGGGTTTGCCACCGGAGATGACGGGGCTGGCGGTGGGCTCGATGGCGATGGTGTGGAGTTTTTTGCGCTGCTTGATGACTTCGGAGACGCCGGTGATGGTGCCGCCGGTGCCGACGCCGGCGATGAAGATGTCAATGGAGCCCTCGGTGTCGCGCCAGATTTCCTCGGCGGTGGTGGCGCGGTGGATGGCGGGGTTGGCGGGGTTGTCAAACTGCTGGGGCATGAAGCCGTTGGCGCCGTGCTCGGCGAGGATTTGGTTGGCGCGCTCGATGGCGCCCCTCATGCCGCCGGGGCCGGGGGTGAGGACGATTTCGGCGCCGAGCATGCGCAGGAGGACGCGGCGTTCCATGGACATGGTCTCGGGC
>JBEKZN010000326.1:0-2901 GCA_049509815.1 Opitutales bacterium | reverse complement strand
GTGGAGCCGGCAGCGCGGCGAATCTGGTCTTTGAGAGCAAAGTCTTTGGCGAAGATACCGTGAGCGGTAGCCGTGTAGATGGCGCGAGTTAATTCGCGGGCAATTTGCCAAGCCCGTACGTCCTCAAAGCGTTCGATTTTCATGGAATTGAATGACGAAGGACCAGGGACAATGGACTCGTGGACGGAAAAATCAGAAATAGCCTTGTTTTTTGCGGTCTTCCATGGCGGTTTCGGAGCGTTTGTCGTCGGCGCGGGCGCCGCGTTCGGTGACGCGGGCGGCGGCGACTTCGGCGATGATGTGGTCGAGGGTGGTGGCGGCGGATTCGATGGCGCCGGTGCAGGTGGCGTCGCCGACGGTGCGGAAGCGGACGAGGCGGGTTTGGGGGGTTTCGCCGGGGCGGGTGGTGATGAAGGGGGTGAGGGCGAGGAGCATGCCGGAGCGTTGGATGACGGGGCGTTCGTGGGCGAAGTAGAGGTTGGGGAGGGGGATGTTTTGCTGGCGGATGTATTGCCAGATGTCCATTTCGGTCCAGTTGGAGAGGGGGAAGACGCGGAAGTGTTCGCCGTGTTTCATGCGGCCGTTGAAGAGGTTCCAGAGTTCGGGGCGCTGGTTTTTGGGGTCCCATTCGCCGAATTCGTTGCGGTGGGAGAAGAAGCGTTCCTTGGCGCGGGCTTTTTCCTCGTCGCGCCGGCCGCCGCCGAGGGCGGCGTCGGCCTGGAGGACGGCGAGGGTGTCGAGGAGGGTGATGGTTTGGAGGGCGTTGCGGGAGGCGTTGGGGCCGTTTTCCTCGATGGCGCGGCCCTGGCGGATGGAGTCTTCGACGGAGCCGACAACGAGGCGGGCCTGGACGTCGGCGACGAGTTGATCGCGGTAAACGAGGGTTTCGGGGAAGTTGTGGCCGGTGTCGATGTGGACGAGGGGGAAGGGAAGGCGGGCGGGGGAAAAGGCTTTGCGGGCGAGCCAGGTCATGACGATGGAGTCCTTGCCGCCGGAAAAGAGGAGGACGGGGCGCTGGAACTGGGCGGCGGTCTCGCGGAGGACGTAGATGGCCTCGGCTTCGAGTTGGGTGAGGTGGTTGACGAGGTAGGAGGGCATGGGAAAAAAGTGCTCCGGTGCTTAGTGTTTTAGTGCTTGGTGCGGGAGTTGGTAGCGGGGGCGGAGGGCGGCGGCGAGTTGGGCGAGAGTGGCGGGGTAGTCGAACTGCTCGGTGTCGAGGAGGAGGTCGGGCGCGGCGGGTTCTTCGAATTCCTGGTCGCGGCCGGTGAATTGGGGGACCTGGCCGGCCTGGGCTTTGGCGTAGAGGCCTTTGGGGTCGCGGGCGGCGCAGGTGGCAAAGGAGGCTTTGACGTAGATGCCGAGGAAGTCGGCGGGGCCGATGAGGTCGCGGGCGAGGGCGCGGAGTTCCTCGCGGGGGGTAATGAAGGAGGCGAGGACGATGAGGCCGGAGTGGGCGAAGAGTTTGGCGACTTCGGCGATGCGGCGGATGTTTTCGCGGCGGTCGGCCTCGGAGAAGCCGAGGTCGCGGTTGAGGCCGGAGCGGATGTTGTCGCCGTCGAGGACCTGGACGGCGCGGCCTTCGGCGAAGAGCTGGCGTTCGAGGCCGAGGGCGAGGGTGCTTTTGCCGGAGCCGGAGAGGCCGTAGAGCCAGGCGACGAGGCCGCGCTGGCCGAGGCGGGCTTCCTTTTCGGCGCGGGGGAGCATTTTGTCGAAGTGGGGGTAGAGCGCAGCCGAAGAGGAGGCCGAGGGCTGGGAGGAAGCGCTCATGGAGAGAGTGGCTTTGGTGGCTTATCTTAGGTTTGTTGCCTAAGGAACTATAAATAAAAGCGTTTTGCGGGCCGGGCGTCGAGGAGAATTTTATAAGCCGTTGGACATCAACGTAATTTTAATGCTTAGACGGTGAAGGCTGATTCGGGGGTTGGGGAATGGGAAAGATAATTATTGATGGAGCTTTGACATTATGGGGATTTGTGGCGGAATGGTCCTGAATGGTCGACGATCACCAATGATTTGTCGTGCATGAATGAATCGCAAATGCGCCGGGCGACTGAACTACTCGATCATGGCGCCAACGTGCATGCCTTGATTCGCGTTTTTGATAGCACCGACGACGCCTATCGCTTTTTTGCACAGTATGCGCAACGAAAAGCGTCGGCACGACCGGTTAGTCCCGAGAGGGTGCCGTATGTTTGCAAGTGGCAGCGAGAGTACCCCAACCGCAAGACCACGGTTCGAACATTTGCGGGAGTTTTACTTATTCCGTTTGGGCATGCCATCATTAGCCAAGCGATATGCGTCTTCACCACAGTGCATCATCTCAAGCGAGCCGATTACTTGCGGTTGCGCATGCTGCGCCTTTGTGCGGGCCTACTACGTGCCCTGCTCTATTTCTGGATTTTTGTGGCGAGTGCTTTGATTCTCTACGGCGTCATTGCGATGTTGGTCAACTGGCTCAAAGGCGATGTCTTTGCGTGGAAGCCGCTGCAATGCTTCGCAGCGGGCATAATCCTGTTATTGCCGGTAAATGTATTTGAGCGATGGGTATATATGCTGGGACTGCCCGACGATATGCGCGACGTTTGCCGGGGGGTCTTTCACCTTGTATCAATCAAAAAATTACCAGGCAGCCCAGAGCCAATCCCCACACAGACCCATTGAGCCAAACGATATTTAGCCACATCTATCTGGTATCCGATTCGATGATTTCGGAAGACTTTTCAAAAATAGCGTTGTTTCGCTTGCGTTTTGTATTGTTACTATTATAGTAACAGAACGATGGCGACCAACACGCAGTTTTCGATCGCGGTGCATGTGACGGTGGCGCTGGCGTACGCGAAAGGCGAGGAAAAGACCTCGGCGGACCTGGCGTGGTGCGTGAACACAAGCCCGAGTTTCGTGCGG
>JBEKZN010000325.1:0-2919 GCA_049509815.1 Opitutales bacterium | reverse complement strand
CGGCAAAGTCTCCAGGCTCACCAGCAAACCCTCGGGCTTCAGCCGCCGCGCCTTGGCCACCTTCTGGCGCGCCACCCGCGCCAGCCAGTTCCACAAATGCGCCTCACTCTCGACCGCCTTCAACTTCGCCGCCGCCGTCAACATCGTCGCCTGCGCCACCTCCTGCGCCAGCGCCTCGTCGCCCCGCCCCAGCACCATCACGAGGCGCAACACCCGCCCGTGATACCGGTCGTACAATTCCCGAAACGCCGCCTCGTCCCCCCGCGCGACTGCCGCCGACACCCGCCGCGCCTCCGCATCACCCTCCGGCCGCGCCGGCTCGACCACCTCCGGCGTCTCCACTTGCCGAAACAATCGCGCGCGCGCCACAAAAGACAGGGTGGTGGTTGATGCGCTCACGTTTTACGGGGATTTTGTCGCGCCTCCAGCTGTGGTTGCGGCGGCGCGCTGTAAGTTAACTTTCTGTTGCAGCGATTGCAAGGTCTGATCCACGAAGGAGAGCTCGGCTTCGGTCCCTGTCACGACAATCAACTGCGCTTCCTTGCTCGCCTGGATCACTTTGTCCGGCGGCTGGTTGAAACTCATGATGTAGAGTTCGTTCACGGTTCGGACAACGTCGTCCATGTTCATTCCCGGCACTTTGTCGTTCCCGATCAAGTCGCCGACAAAGAATACATGCCTCCGCGTCAAATCCTCGTCCCCTTGAGCGGGTGGCGGCGGCGGCACCGTCACATGCAGCACCGCCACCGGCCGGCTGCCGTTCGCCGTCAGCTCCCACTGTACCGGCGTCTCATTGACCTGAAAATACAGGTTCATCGCCGTGAAAATCTCCACCGCGGTCACATTCTTCAGTTGCAGCGTGATCGGCGTATCCAGCCAGTTCTTCGGCAGAATGACGTCGCCGTCGCCCTCCCAGTGCGTCGGCAGCACCACATCAAAACCATCCCCGAAAGTGTCCTGAAGGCGTTTCACAACCTCCGACAATGGCAATCCATCGTAATTGACCTCCGGCAAAATCTTGCTCGGCCATGCCACGGCGGGCGCCGGTGCCAACACCGGACCCGCCGCGCTCGCCGTCGAGTTCGCCGCCGGTGCGTCCGCCGCCCCAGCCGGCGTCGCCGTCGCCAGCGTCATTAAACCTGACAGCGCCCAGGCGCGCAAAATGTGTTTCATGGATTTCATGGCATCGTTGGGTTGGAAATTCATCCCTTCACCCCGCATTAGCCCGAATCCCTCCAAATTCCCCGGTTTATTTTGCGCCATTTGCCGAAATAATGGCCCCAACTTTCGCCGAACCCTCCTCGCCCTGTTCCTGTTTCGGTCAATTCCTTCTTCATTCTGTCAAAAAAACGCTCTCAATTCCTCCCCGCGAATCGAATAAACCCCCACCCCTCGCCAGCAGGCGATCCCGCAGCGGCGGGGTTCCATTCCCCTCCCTCGAAAAAGCAGTTTCCCATCGGTTGTAAATTATTCTGCCCATTCTGTTAATTCTGTCAAAAAGTATCTATAAATCGGAATAACCCAACGCAACCAACGTAGCCAACCGATCCAACCCACCCAACGCATCAAAACTATCCAACGCAGCCAACGCAGCCAACGCAGTGCTAACACCCCTGCCGCCTTCTCTGCTATAAACCCGCCCGTGCGTCCCGCGCCTGCCTGCGGTGAGCTTGTCGAACCGTGGCGGGGTCCGGCCTCCGGTCGAACCTTAAATCGCCGCTTCGCCATTTGGCGGCCGCCACCCAGGCCAGGACGCACTCCACTCTTTTCTTCAACTTCCTCCACCCTTCGCTTCCTTCTGTTCAACCTCATTTCTTCTCTTCCCTCCTCAATTTTCAATTTTAAATTTTCCATTTTCCATTCCCTCTACCCACCATGTACCCATCCGCCGCCCGCAGTCGGTCGTCCGAGCCCGAACCGTGTCCCATCACGGCTGGTGTTTCGCCCTCGACGATTCCCCTGAACGCGACCGCGTTCGAGCTATGATCCATCATAGCTGGTGTCTCGTCCGCAACCGCGCCCGCCTGCCCGCGGCCATCTCCCACCCTCACGCCCATTTTCCGATACCCCCTTTTTCAAGGGGTCCTCAAGTCGTTTCCACCCCCAGGCCTGGGTCTTCTCTTTGCCTCTCTCCTGGCTTCCAGCTTCCAACTTCTGGCTTCTCTTGCCTTCCGCTCTCCTCACGAATCGATCTCAAACTCGATCAACACCGGCCGATGGTCCGACAAATACACCTTCAGCACCTCGCACCGCTTCACCCGGTACGGATGCGGCAGCAAAACAAAATCCAGCGCCCGCCCCGGCAAATGCGCCGGAAACGTCGCCGACCGCTGCGCCGGGTGAATCTCGTACTCCCCGTGCGCCAGCACCGCCTCGAACAAATGCCGCACCGCGTCCCCCACCCGCCGCGAATGCGTGTTGAAATCCCCGCAAATCACCGGCGCCAGCGGCCGCGCCTCCGCGCAGTTCGGATGCGGCTTCGCCCGCAAATACTCCAGCACCTTTTCCACCTGCACAATCCGCTTCTCCCGCGACAGATGGTCCAGATGCAAATTCAACAACGGCAGCGCCTGCCCGCCCACATCCACCTCCGCGTACATAAAACCCTTTTCCCCCAGCGTCTTCACCCCGAACGGATTGTTCTCCCAAAAACGCACCGGATGCTTCGACAATATCGCGTTCCCGTATGCCAGGTGCTTGCGCCCCGTGCGCCGGTTGTTCACCCCCAAATACGCGTGCGCAAAACCCGCCTCCTGCCGCAGGCACTCCAGCAAATTGATCCGCCAGTTCCAGTGCGAATCCTCGTCCACCTCCTGCAACGCCACCACGTCCGCTCCCGTCTCCGCCAGCAACTCCCCGATCTTCCGCAAATTGGTCCGGATGCCCTGCTCCGTGTGAAAACCCTGGTACAGCGACAGG
>JBEKZN010000324.1:0-2931 GCA_049509815.1 Opitutales bacterium | reverse complement strand
GGATTGGAAGGAGCACGTGGCGTTTGACGAGCGTTTCCTGCGGCCGGCGGAGGTGGATTTGCTGATCGGCGATTACAGCAAGGCGAAAAAGGCGCTGGGGTGGGAGCCGCAGACGCGGATGGCCGCCCTGGCCAAGCTGATGTACGAAAGCGATCTGGAGCTGATCAAGCGCGAGGCGCGCGCCGACGCGCGGTAATCTTCGCGCACGCAAAATTTTCCCATGAATGTTTCGGTGGTCATTCCCGCGCGGCTCGCCTCGACCCGGCTGCCGCGCAAGGTGCTGGCGGACCTGGGCGGGCGCCCGGTGCTGCGGCATGTGTGGGAGCGGGCGGCGCGGGTGCGCCGGGCCACGGAGGTGCTGGTGGCCACGGACAGCGAGGAAGTGGCCGAGGTGGTGGCGGCGTGGGGCGGGCAGTTTGTGCTGACGTCGCCGGCGTGCCGCTCGGGGACGGAGCGGATCGCGTCCATCCTCGACGGGCTGCACGGGGACTTCATCCTGAACGTGCAGGGGGACGAGCCGTTCATCGAGCCGGCACTGCTGGACGCGCTGGTGGAGCGGTTCGCGGCGGCGGGCGGGGAGCTGGTGACGCCGGTGTATCCGATCCGTGAATACGCGGCGCTGGCGAATCCAGCGGTGGTGAAGGTGGCGCGGGCGGCGGACGGGCGGGCATTGTATTTTTCGCGTTCGGCGATCCCGCATATGCGCGGCGTGCCACCGGAGCAGTGGGCGGCGCAGGGAAGTTATTGGGGCCACCTGGGGGTTTATGGCTACGCGCGCGCGGCGCTGGCGCGGTACCCGGCGCTGCCGGAGAGCGCGCTCGAGGCGGCGGAGTCGCTCGAGCAACTGCGCTTTCTCGAGGCCGGTTTTTGCATCCAGACGGTGGAAACGAATTATCACGCGGTGGCGATTGACACGCCGGCCGATCTGGAGCGCGCCCGCGCGCTATTTGCCGCCATGCCGGTTGCCTGAACATGAGCGACTCCCTCCATCCTTCTGATTCCTCGCCCCTGGCGGCGGGCCGCGCGGTGTTGTCCGCCGAGGCGGAGGCGGTGCGCGCCGCGGCGGAGCGGCTGGACGCCGGCTTTGCGAAGGTGGTGGAGCTGATTCGCGCGGCGACGGGGAAGGTCGTGGTGACGGGGTTGGGGAAATCGGGGCTGGCGGCACGATCGCTGGCGGCGACTTTTTGCAGCCTGGGCACGCCGGCGGTTTTCCTGCACGCGGCGGAGGCGGCGCACGGCGACCTGGGCGTGGTGGGGCGCGGCGACGTGGTGATTTTGGTTTCCAAGAGCGGGGCGACGCCGGAGCTGGTGCGGCTGGCACCGCTGGCGCGCGCGCTGGAGGCGCGGCTGGTGGCGCTGGTGGGCAATCCGCGTTCGCCGCTGGCGGAGGAGGCCGACGCGGTGCTGGATGCGTCGGTCGCGCGCGAGGCCGATCCGCTGGGGCTGGCGCCGACGAGCAGCGTGGTGGTGGCGCTGGCGCTGGGGCACGCGCTGGCGGTGGCGCTGGCGCAGGCGCGGGGGTTTTCCGCGGATGATTTTGCGCGGGCGCATCCGTCGGGCCAACTGGGGCGCAACCTGCTGGTGCGGGTGGGGGACGTGATGCACGGGCTGGCGGAGATTGCGGTGGTGGCGCCAAAAACGAGCTTGCGCGAAGTGGTGATGGCGATGACGCGCTGCCCGCTGGGGGCGGCGTGCGTGGTGGAAGGAGCGGGCGAGCTGGTGGGCCTGGTGACGGATGGTGACATCCGCCGCGCGCTGCAGAAGCATGACGACATCCGGCCGTTGACGGCGGTGGACGTGATGACGCCGCGGCCGGTGCGGGTGACGCCGGAGATCACCCTGGGCGAGGCACTGGAGCTGATGGAAAACCGCCGGTCGCAGATTTCGGTGCTGCCGGTGGTGGACGCCGCGGGGCGGTGCGCGGGGTTGCTGCGACTGCACGACGTGTACCGGCACTAAAGGCGAGTGCGCGGAGGCGGATGACGGCCGGGAAATTTTGCGAGATTCTGACAGTACGCGGAGAATTCTGTTGGATGGGATTGCACGATGCTTGCACCGGATACCGCAGGGATGACGCCGACGATGCGGGGGCAGTTTCCCTCGACACCGGCACAGGCGCCGCGGGCGAGCCGGCGGGAGCGGGTGGTGACGCGGCTGGCGGGCGTAGCGGTGGTGGCGCCGGCGTGGCTGGCCGGGACGGCGGATTTGTGGGCGCAGTGGATTGCGCTGGCGCTGGCAGCGCTGGCATTCGGGGGATTGTTTGCGCCGGTGTTCGATTACCGGTCGTGGCCGCCTTCGCCAACGCCGCGGACCGGGTGGGAGCGGCTGGCGCGGTTTCCGGTATTTTGGCTGGGGCTGGCGATTTTCGTTTACGGGGCTGTCGCGGCGAGCAACCCGTGGCTGGCGTTGACGGGGGAAGAGGCACGGGCGTGGCTCGAAGTGCTGAAGTTCCAGCCATGGCTGCCGCGGAGCGTGGAGACGCCGTTTTGGGACATGAATGCGTGGCACGCGTTACTTATCATCGTGCCGGCGTGGCTGGTGGCGTGCGCGGTGTGGGCGGGGGTGGAGACGGCGGGTTCGCTGCGGGCGTTGCTGGGAGTGGTGGCGGTGAACGGCGGAGTGCTGGCGCTGCTGGGGCTGATGCAGCGGGTAAGCGGGACGCGCGAGATGTTTTGGTTTTACGATCCGCGGCCGTGGTTTGCGGAGCCGACGTTTTTCAGCACATTCGTCTATCCCGGGCATGCGGGAGCGTGGTTGTTGCTGGCGCTGGGGGCGGATTTGGGATGCCTGATTTACGCAACGACGCGAAGGAGCTGGTGGGCGGCATTTTGGGGGCTGTTGGCGCTCTGCCTGTTTTTGCCGGCGCTGCAGAGGAGCAGCTTCTCGATCTATTTTCTGTTCACGCTGGGTTTGGCGGCGATGGTGAATTGC
>JBEKZN010000323.1:0-2931 GCA_049509815.1 Opitutales bacterium | reverse complement strand
ATCACGGCCTATTTTTCCGAGCCCGGGGTCACCACCGTGACGGCGGACCACCGGGAGATCGGGCGGGTAGCCGCGCGGCACCTGTTGGAGCGGCGGTTTCAAAAGTTCGGCTATTACGGGTCGGACGAGCTGTTTTTCAGCCGGTTGCGCCGGGAGGGGTTTGTCGCGGCCGTCGAAGAGCAGGGCGCGAGTTGCGCGGTGCTGGACGTGTCGTCTAATTTCACCAGCGGGCGGGCGTGGATGCGGCAGGAAGTGGAATTGGAGGAATGGCTGCGCTCGTTGCGGCCGCCGGTGGCGATCATGGCGAGCACGGATTTGCGGGCCGACACGCTGTTGGAAACCTGCCGCCGGATCGGATTGCGCGTGCCGGAGGAGATCGCCGTGGTGGGCGTGGACAACGATCCGGTGATCGTCACGCACACTCAGCCGCCGCTGAGCAGCGTGGCGCGCAACGACCGGCTGGCCGGCGAGCTGGCGGCGCGGCGGCTCTCGAATCTGATGGCGGGCCACGCGGACCAACGCGAATTGATTTTGGTGCCGCCGGTGGGGGTGGTGGCGCGCCAGTCCACGGAAACGATGGCGGTGGAGGATCCCGAGCTGGCGGCGGTGGTGCAGTATGTGCGGGACCATGTGGCGGAGCAATTTGGCGTGGAGCGGCTGCTTGGAATCACGCAATGGTCGCGCCGGCATCTGGAGAACCGCTTTCAGGAACAGATTGGCGAGTCGCCGTATGCGCTGATCAACCGGCTCCGCGTTGAACAGGCCAAGCGGTTGATCGAGCAGCATCCCAAGCAATTTTTGTCAAAAATCGCGTCGGAGAGCGGCTTCAGCGATTTGCGGCATTTTCGACTGGTATTTCGGCGGGTCGCGGGCAAGTCCCCGACGGACTACCGCCGCCGGACGAAAAAATAAACGCGCGGAGATTCTCGTGCAAGGAGCGGCGCGGTGAACTTGTTTGTCAACGCAGGTCGGAGGGGCTAGTTTTCATGGGTTGAATGGCGATGAGTCATTTGAACTTTTCCTATGACCGGTATGCGGGCCAGAGCGTGGAGCGCCTGGCAGCCTTGAGCGACGGCATTTTCGGGGTGGCCATGACGCTGCTGCTGCTGGATCTGCACACGCCGGCGGAGGGCGACGTGAACAAATACGGCCTGGCCCGCGAGTTGATCGCGATGCTGCCGTCGCTGTTGGTTTACTTGATGAGTTTCATCACGCTGGGGATTTTCTGGGTGGGGCAGCAGACGCAATTGAACAACCTGGATCGCTCGGACCGGCATTATACCTGGCTTACGCTGGCGTTTTTGTTTGCGGTGACCCTGATGCCCTTTTCGACGCGGCTGTTGTCCGACTATGTGGAGCACCGGGCGGCGTTGGTGGCGTACTGGATCAACCTATTGCTGCTGGGGGTGCTGGTGTATGTTTGCTGGGGGTATGCGAACCGGGCGAAGCTGGTGAAGGAAGAAGTGCCGCACGAGGTGCGCGAGGCGATTTGCCACCGGGTGATCGTCGGGCAGGCATTTTACGGATTTGGGGCGCTGCTCTGCGTCGTGAACACGCATGTGAGCATCGGATTCATCATCCTGACGCAGTTGTATTTTGCGGTGGCGCCGAGGTGGTGGCGCCGGCGGTAGTGCGCAAGCACGCGAATGTGCCAGGAGTGGGAAATCATCGTGGCATTGGTGCGGCGATTGCGACGGGCGGGTGACGGCAGGTGAAATGATGGCGACGGAATGGTTAGGGCGTTGACGGTTTGCGCGGGAGGCGTTTGCAAGACAACGGGCCGCGGCTTGAGCGGTCTGCTTGCAGTAAAAATTCTTCGCTATGTTTCCATCCATGAAAACAAAATCCATTGTTTGCGGTCCTCGGCGGGCCGACTCGATCACGTCCGGTGCGGTGGCCGGAATTTTACCGGCACGGTGGCTGGGATTGGCCGCGGCCGGCTTGCTGGCGGCGGGGTCGGCTTCGGCGCAACTTTTCACGCAGGGGGATTTGGTGGTGAGCACCTATGGGAACGTGAGCAACGCCGCCACGAGCAGCGCTTTCACGGAAGCCCTGCCGACCCCGGAGAGTTCGTACATTGACGGCGTGCCGACACCGATCAGTCTGCTGGAGTTTTCCCCAACGGCGGCGGCGAACAGTGCGCCACTGGTGACCTTCACTTTGCCGACGGCGAACATCGGGATCAACTTCGGGCTCGTGGGCGAGTATGGGTCGTCGTCGGAGGCGAACATCCAACTTTCGGCGAATGCAGAGTATTTGACCATCGCGGGATATAGTGCAGCTCCTTCCATTGCGGGGATTGGAAGTCCCGGCGGACTGGGCTATTTCAACGCCAATCCGGACGGGACGGATGCGCTGGCGCAGTCCACGGACACGAATGTGCCACGGGTGTTCGCGCTGGTGGACGCGAACGGGGATGTGAATTCGAGTACAATTTTGAACGATGTGTATTCGACGAACAACCCGCGCAGCGAATATTTGGACGGATCGAGATTGTATATTTCCGGCCAAGGTTCGGGGACCACGGACCAAGGCTTGTATTTGACCTCGGTGGGCACGAACACGGTGGCCAATCCAGGCTCTGCGCCCACGCCGATTTACAACGGGACCGATACGCGGGTGACGGAGGTTTACAACGGGAACCTCTATTATTCGGTGGACAAAAAGAACAAGGTGACGGGAATTTTCGAATACACGGGCACGCCGTCAGGTCTGACGACCGCGATGCAAATCATCCCGGGCAACAACGGCCTCAGCGGGGGCAGCCTGGTGAATTACAGCCCGGACGGGTATTTCTTTGCGAACACGACGACGCTGTATGTGGCGGACACGGGGGATCCGAAAAATGGCGGCACGGGCGATGGGGGCATTCAGAAATGGTCGCTCAACGTTGGCAACAGTACTTGGACGCTGGATTACACGCTGATTGAT
>JBEKZN010000322.1:0-2941 GCA_049509815.1 Opitutales bacterium | reverse complement strand
ACCGCCTCCATCTCCTCGCCGAGCTCGCCGAGCTCGACCCCCACCCCGAGTCCGTGCCCATCAACGCCCTCGTCCCCGTCCCCGGCACGCCCCTCGCCGAGCAGCCGCCGGTGGACCCGTTTGAATTCGTGCGCATCATCGCCGTCGCCCGCCTCGCCCTCCCGCGCGCCATTGTCCGCCTGTCCGCCGGCCGCACCGAGATGAGCCCCGAGACCCAGGCCCTCTGCTTCCTCGCCGGCGCCAACTCCATCTTCCTCGGCGAAAAACTCCTCACCACGCCCAATCCCGACGCCGGCGAAGACTTCCAGCTCCTGCGCCGCCTCGGCCTCCACGCGCTCGACCCCGAGGCCGCCCGCCGTCTCCACGCCACCGCTCCCAACCGCGAACTGGAAGCAACGCACTGAATTCGATGATGACCCTCCTCGTATCCGGCTCCGGCACCGGCGTGGGTAAGACCCGGGTCGTGGGTGCGCTGGCGCGCGTGGCGGCGCGCAACGGCCGCTCCGTTCAAATCATCAAGCCCGTCCAAACTGGCCTCGCTCCCGGCGAACCTTCCGACGCCGACCTCGCGGCCCAATTCGCGGACCTTCCTCCAAATTGGGCTCACACCCTGCGCCGCTACCCTGCGGCGCTGGCGCCTTTGGATGCCGCTTGCGCGGCCAGCGAACCCCTCGATATCAAAAGCGTCATCCAGGAAATCTTGTCGCTGCCGCCCCCCACCATCCGGCTGATCGAAGGCGCCGGTGGCGTGGCCGTCCCGCTCGCCGCGAACGGCTGGGACTGGGTCGAGTTTGCCGAAGCGGTCCATGCCGACGCCGTCATCCTCGTCGTGCCCGACGAACTCGGCGCCATCAACCAGTCGCGCCTCGTTTGCGATTATTTCTGGAGCAAATATCGCGAGCGCCCGCCCGGCAGTGTTTTTCTCAACGCGCTTCGCCCGCCGCCTCCGGAAGTGGCTGCCAGCACGCGCGCGGCCCTCGAGGCTTGCGGCATTCCGCTCTGGGGCGAACTCGCTGCGGACGCCGGTGAGCCGGTGTTGCGCCGCCTGCTTACTAAATTGTTGGTCGCCTGATCGGCGTTCCGCGGCCATGCCCGAACCTTCTTCAAATTCCGCCGACTTGCTCCGCGCCCGCTGGCAGCCCGCTCTCGATGAACGCGCTGCCGCCGGCCGCCTGCGCGAGCTGCGCCCCGCCGCCCCCGTGCGCGTCAACCTCGCCGACAACGACTACCTCGGCCTCGCGGAAGACCCCGCGGTGAAAAATGCCGTGCGCGCGGCGCTCGACGCCGGCCCCGTTTCCGCCTCCTCTTCGCCGCTGGTGCGCGGCTACGCCGGCGTCCACGCCGTGCTCGAGTCCGCTCTCTGCGCGTGGCATGGCTTCCCCGCCGGACTCGTCTGGAACACCGGCTTCACCGCCAACCAGGCCGTGCTCGGCACGCTCGCCGCGCCCGGCGATTTGATTTTTGCCGACCGCCTCGCGCACCACAGCCTCCTCGCTGGCATTTTAAAATCCGGCGCAAAATTCACCCGCTTCCCGCACAACGACCTCGACGCACTCGAACGCCTCCTCGACGAAACCGCCGCCTCCGGCCGCGTGCGCTGGGTCGTCACCGAAAGTGTTTACAGCATGGATGGCGACAGTCCCGATTTTCATCGCCTCGCCGCGCTCAGGCGCCGCCACGGTTTTCTCTGGATGCTCGACGAGGCCCACGCGCTTGGCTGGTACGGCCCGCGCGGCGAAGGCCGCGCTGCAGAGACCGGTGTCACCGCCGACGTGGACATCCTCGTCGGCACGCTCGGCAAGGCGCTCGGAGCGATGGGCGCGTATTCGCTTTTTCGCGACCCCACGCTGCGTGGCGCGCTCATCAATCGCTCAGGCGAATTCATTTACTCCACTTACCTGTCGCCGCTCCTCGCCGCCGCCGCGCTTGCCGCGCTGGAGCGCGTGCGCGAGTTGGCCCCGCAATCGGAAAACTGGCGTATCCAGTCGCGCCGCTTTCGCGCCGCCCTACAAGCGCAAGGCTGGCAAACGCCCTTCGGTGATTCGCCCATTGTGCCCGTGCTCATTGGCGAGGATGCCGCCGTCATCTCTCTGGGTCGGCGCCTGCTCGAACGCGGCTTTGCCGTCGGCGCCATCCGCCCGCCCACTGTACCCGTCGGTACCGCGCGCCTGCGCCTTTCCCTCAAATCCACCTCCGCGTGGGCTGACCTCGAATCTCTGCTGCACGAACTCGACGCCTGGCGCCGCGAAAACACTCCAATCTCACCGTCATCCGCGCCCCTGGTTTATTCCCAACCATTAACCTAATCTGAAAACCGCCCACCATCCTCCGGTGAAATGGCTCTGGATTTCCGGCTGGGCCGTGCCGCCCACTTGGTTCGCCGCGCAGGTCCGCCGCTTTTGGCCCGCCGGCGAACACGCCGCCGTTGCTCCGCATGATGCCGCAGCCGCGATCGATGCCGGCGATTTTCACGCCCTTGGCGGATATTCCCTCGGCACGCTTTGGCTGCTCCGCCACGCGCACCGCGTCCCCAAAAATCTGCCGGTGTTTTTGTTCGCACCGATTTTTGCGTTTCCCGCCGAGGCGAATCTCGGCGGCCGCATCCCCCGCGCGCAACTGCGCGCCCAGCGCCGCCAATTTCGTCACGACGCTGCCGCCGCGCTCCTCCAGTTCGCCCAACTCTCCGGCCTCGCCGCTTTGAACATCCCCACCCCGCCCGATGAACTCAGCGCCGCGCATCTCGCCGCGCTCGACACCGGCCTCGGCTGGCTCGAGGACTGGACCGCCCCCGCTCCGCCCCCGGCCGGCTGGCGTGGCTGGGCGGGCGACGCCGACCCCCTGCTCGATTCCGCCCGCCTGCGCACCCTTTGGCCCTCGCTGCACCTCGTGCCCGGCGCCGGACACTCCCCCGGCCCGCTGCTCCAGGCCGCCGCCGCGGAGG
>JBEKZN010000321.1:0-2951 GCA_049509815.1 Opitutales bacterium | reverse complement strand
AGTCCTCGCCTCGGCCTGCAAACACTACGGCCTGCCCTTTCACCATGTGCCGGTGACCGACACCACCAAGACCGCCGCCGAGGCCCGCCAGCTCGAGTTCCTGCGCATTCACTGCGTCGGCCTCGTCGTGCTCGCCCGCTACATGCAGATTCTCAGCGCCAATTTCCTCGCCCGTTGCGGCATCCCCGTCATCAACATCCATCACAGTTTCCTCCCCGCTTTTGCCGGTGGCCGCCCTTACCACCAGGCCCACGCCCGCGGCGTCAAGCTCATCGGCGCCACCGCCCATTACGCCACCGCCAACCTCGACGAAGGCCCCATCATCGCCCAGGACGTCACGCGCGTTTCCCACCGTCACAACGTTGACGACATCATCCGCCGCGGCCGCGACCTCGAAAAAGTCGTCTGCGCCCAGGCCGTGCGCTGGCACCTCGACAACCGCATCCTGGTTTACCGCAACAAAACCGTCATCTTCGACTGACCCCGAACGCGTTCGCTCCTAGCTTCCCACCACCACATGGGACGGCGGCGGCGTCACTGGAGCCGCAACCGGCGCAGGCGGAGGCGCCACCGGCACGACTGCCGGCGTGACCGAAATCGGCACAATCACCCCGTTGAAGCCCGGCGCATTCAAATGCAGGCTGCCTTCGCCCGGCTGGCCGCCCTTGATTTTCACGCTCACCGTGCGCGCCCCGCCCGGAATCACCACCGGTGCCATGATCACGCTCGCCGGCACGTCCGTCAGCACGTCCACCGGCACGCCGCCGCCGGGTGCATTCAGCCCCATCCCGACGACCAGCGTGGTGTCGTCACCCGACGCCACTTCCAGACTGCCCGGCGTCACCGAAAGATTTGAAACATCCAGGTGGAACAGCCCCATCGGAAACACGTTGTCCCCCGAATGCAGATCGACTTCATAATCCTGCCCGGCCGGCAGCGCCGGCACTTCGAACGAAAGCGAATACGGCGACGCATAACTCGTCGGCGCGTCCACCCCGCCGATCACCACCTTGTCATAGCTCGTAAAGCCGCTGCCCACCACCGGAATCGACGCGCCCACCGGCCCGCGCGATGCCTCCATCGTGATCACATACCGGTTCACCACCGACAACGTGTACAACTGGCTCGTCGCCGTCTTCTGCCGCGTCAGCCCGTTCTCCTGCACGTTGTACTTGATGGTGTAAAAGAACTTCGCCTGGGAGCGGTCCGACGGCATTGTGTACTCGTACTGGTAAATGTCCCCGCCCGACGGGCTGGGCTCCATTTCGTGCTGCTCGCCTTCAATCGTGATGTACGCCACCGTCGAGCCCGGCACCACCGTCGTGTCATTCAACTGCGTGTGCGCCGTCAGCGTGTAAATGTCCGACGGATTTTGCGGAATCTGCGGCGCCGTGAGATTGGAGACTGGCTGGGTGCAACCGGACAACGCCAGGAACACCAGCACGAGCAATGAGTATAGCTTGGCTTTCATGCGGAAATGCGCGAGAGGGAGACACTTACCTGAGGATTTCGCACCGTGCAAGCAAAACTACCGCCTCCGCAAAAACGGCCCCATGCCCCCTCGACGAATGCCGCCATCAGCGGCACTGGGCCCCTCGGCCTCTACCTGCACGTCCCGTTCTGCGCCTCCACCTGCGATTTCTGCGCCTTCTACCAGGAACAACCCGAGCGCGCCGAGCTCGACCGCTTCCTCGCCGGCATCGAACGCGAGCTCGAACTCGCCGGCCCCCGCCGTCCCGCCAAGACTGTCTTCTGGGGCGGCGGCACGCCCAGCGCGCTGCCCGCCCGCGACCTCGACCGCCTCGGCCGCGCCTTGCTCGCTCACCTCGGCGCACCCCCGCGTGAATGGTCCGTCGAACTCGCCCCGTCCTCCGTCCGGCCCGACAAACTCGCCGTCCTGCGCGACCTCGGCGTCACCCGCGTCTCCCTCGGCGTGCAGAGTTTCGACGAAAAAACCCTCGCCGCTCTCGGCCGCCGCCACTCCCCCGCCCAGGTCAACGCCGCCATCGGCGCCATCCGCGCCGCCGGCTTCGACAACTTCAACCTCGACCTCATCTTCGCCGCCCCCGGCCAGTCCCTCGCCGCCTGGCTTGCCGACCTCGCCGAAGCCGTCCGCCACGCCCCCGCCCACCTCTCCACCTACTGCCTCACCTTCGAGGAGGACACCGCCCTCTGGCTCAAGCTCGCCCGCGGCCAGGTCCGCCCCGACCCCCACGCCGACGCCGCCCTCTACGAGGCCACCTGGGACTTCCTCGCCGCCGCCGGCTACCCCCAGTACGAAATCTCCAACTACGCCCGCCCCGGCCGCGCCTGTATCCATAATATGAATACATGGGCCATGCACGAATGGGTCGGCCTCGGCCCCGCCGCCGCCTCGCAATTCGCCGGCCGCCGCTACGCCAACCCCGCCGACCTGCATCGCTGGCTCGCCGGCCTCGCCGCCGGTCAGCTCGACCACGTGGACGTCGTCCCGCTCACCCCCACCCTCCTCGCCACCGACTCCCTCATCTTCGGCCTCCGCCAAAACGCCGGCGTGGACCTCGCCGCCCTCGCCCAGCGCTTCCCCGCATTCAACTTCGCCGCCCTCGACCCCCTCTGGCGCGACCTCGCCGCCGAAGGCATCCTCAATCAATCCGACTCAATCCTCCGATTAACCCGCTCTGGCCGCCTCCTCGCCGACCGCGTCGGTGTCGCCATCCTCGAAGCAGTGGAATAAAAACTTTATATGACGCCATAAATGTTCTAATCTTACGCTATGACTTTCGCGGAGGCACATCGAACGATCAAGCGCGGACTTTTTCAGGTTCTCGATGAAGCAATTTCGAAAGGTCTAAGTCCCAACGCGACTAATCAGTATGGATGGACTTTGTTGATGCTCACCGCCCTCGAAGGAAACACCAAAATTGGAAAATTGCTTCTTGAGCGCGGCACAAACATCGAGGTTGTGAATA
>JBEKZN010000320.1:0-5651 GCA_049509815.1 Opitutales bacterium | reverse complement strand
GTTGCCTCAAGGAGATCAAGAGCGACAAGGTGAACTTGGAGGTGGTGGCGTCGGCAGTCGGGCCGATTGGCAAGAACGATATCATCACGGCGAGCGCGTCGGAGGCGGCGGTGGTGGGGTTCAACGTGCGGCTGGAGAACGGGGTGGCGCCGCTGGCGAAGCACAAGGGCGTGCGGATCATCCAGCACGAAATCATTTACGAGCTGCTCAACCAGGTGCGCGAAGCGATGGCGGAACTGCTGGATCCCGAGCTGCGGGAGCACCGGCTGGGCGCGGCGGAAATACGGCAGGTGTTTCCGGTGGCGAAGGGGTTTGTGGCGGGCTGCATGGTCACCGAAGGCCGCGTCACGCGCGGCGGGCACGCGCGGCTGCTGCGCAAAGGCGCGCCGGTGTTCACGGGCAAGGTCGGGACGCTGCGGCGCTTCAAGGACGATGCGAACGAAGTGCGCGCGGGGTTCGAGTGCGGCATCGGGCTCGACGGCTGCAGCGATTACCAGCCGGGGGACGTGATCGAATGTTTCGAAATCCAGCAAATCCGGGCCTCGCTGTAAGGAGTGGATGCCGGAAAAATTGAAGATGGAAAATTCCGTCAGAGCTGATGGAATGGCCCAAGATTTATTTTCACCGCACCCGCGTTTATTCCCATGTCCCGCGCCATCCGCGTCAACGAATTGGTCATGCGCGAGCTGAGCGACCTGCTGCACACGCGGTTTCGCGACCGGGCGGTGGGCATCACGGTGACGGAGGTGGAAGTGGCGCAGGGACTGCGCTCGGCGCGGGTGTTTTACTCGGTGCTGGGGGACGCGCGGGCGCGGGAGCAGGCGGAGGAGTTGCTGGCGGAGATCAAGGGGGAGCTGCGCGCACGGCTGGGCAAGCGCGTGGTGCTCAAGTACACGCCGTCGCTGGAGTTTGTGTATGATGAATCGCAGGAGCGCGGAAGCCGGACGCTGACGATTTTGGACGAGCTGGCGGCGGGCGGGGAATTTGACCAGGCCCCCGAGGATGCCGTTCCGCCGCCGGAAACGAAGAAAAGCGACTAGCCATGTATTTCCCGCAACATTCGGACGCGTTCAAGGCGCTGCTGGAAGGCTCGCGCGGGCGCCCGGTCGCGGTGCTCGGGCACATGCGGCCGGACGGGGATTGCATCGGCTCGCAGGTGGGGCTGACGCGGATGCTGCGCGCGCTGGGAGTGGACGCGGTGGCGGTGAACCATGACGCGGTGCCGCGGGTGCTGGCGGATTTCGTAGGGGACACGCCGTGGGTGCGGGCGGCGCAATATGCGCCAGCGCCAGGAACGGTGGCGGCATGCGTGGATTGCGCGGACCATGTGCGCATCGGGCCGCGGCTGCGGGAGCTGTTTCCCCGTCCCTGGCTGATGGTGGACCATCATGTGTCGAACGAAGGATTTGCGGAGCATGATTTTGTACTGCCGGACGCGGCGGCGACGGCGGAGGTGCTGGCGGGTTTGTTTTTTGACGCGGGCTGGAAACCGGATCCGGTGGCGGCACAGGCGCTGTACGTGGGCATCGCGAGCGACACGGGGCAGTTCCGGTTTCCCTCGACGACGACGCGGGTGTTCAGCCTGTGCTCGGGGTTGATGGCGGCGGGAGCCGATCCTGGCGCAGCGGCGCGGCTGCTGTACGAGCGCGAGAGTTTTGGAAAGATGCGGCTGCTGCGGCGGTTTCTCGATTCGCTGAAGCTGGAATTCGGCGGGCGGGTGTGCGTGGGGATGCTACGCGACAGCGATTACGAGCAGAGCGGGGCGACGCGCGAGGATTCCGAGGGGCTGGTGGACTACGCGCGGTCGATTGACGGCGTGGACATCGGCGTGCTGCTCGAGGAGCGACAGGGGGCGATCAAGGGCAGCCTGCGGGCGAAGGTGGCGCGCTACGGCATGCACCGGCTGGCGCAGCAATTCGACGGCGGCGGCCATGCCTGCGCGGCGGGGTTCAATTTGCGGACGACGCTGGAGGAGTTTTACCCGCGATTCCTGGCGGCGGCGGCGGAGCAACTGAAGACGGCCGACGCGGGGGAAATCAAATAATTTTTTATGTCTGGAAACGATCCGAATCAATTGGAAGGCGTGCTGCTGGTGGACAAGCCGCAGGGCCTCACTTCACACGACGTGGTGGCGCGGCTGCGCCACAGCCTGAGAATGCGGCAAATCGGCCACGCGGGGACGCTGGATCCGCTGGCCACAGGACTGC
Source organism: Opitutales bacterium (assembly GCA_049509815.1). Classification (GTDB taxonomy): domain Bacteria; phylum Verrucomicrobiota; class Verrucomicrobiia; order Opitutales; family JABDGR01; genus CAZDAQ01. Next base: position 3,444 of record JBEKZN010000320.1, on the reverse strand, counting down.
TGGTGGTGCTGGTGGGCCGGGCGACGAAGGTTTCGCAGTATTTGATGAGCGTGGACAAGGAATACGAAGGCGTGTTCGAACTCGGCAAGGCGACCGATTCGCACGACGCGGACGGGGAGGTGACCGAGACGCTGCCAGTGCCGGAGCTGACGTCCGCGCAGGTGCAGGAGGCGCTGCGGGCTTTCACGGGCGACCAGTTTCAGACGCCGCCGATGTTTTCGGCGAAAAAAGTTAAAGGCGTGCCGTTGTACAAGCTGGCGCGGAAGGGGCAGGAGATCGAGCGCGAGCCGCGGTTCATCCACGTGCATTCCTTTGAGCTGCTGAGTTTCACGCCGCCGACCGGCTCGTTTCGCCTGAAGTGCTCGAAAGGCACGTATGTGCGGACGCTGGTGCACGACATCGGGAAGAAGCTTGGGTGCGGAGCGCACCTGACGGTGTTGCGGCGCACGGGGTCGGGGCAGTTCCGGGTGGCGGACGCCACGGCGCTCCAGCTCCACGCAAAATCGCTGAAGCGGACGCTGCCGCCGGGGCCGCTGCATCTGGCGATCGGGATGTTTGACGGGGTGCACCTGGGGCACCAGGCGGTGGTGGAGGCGGCGATTCATTCGGCGAAACAGAGCGGCGGGGTGGCGGCGGTGCTGACATTTCATCCGCATCCGAGCCGGCTTTTCCGGCCAGAGACGCCGACGCTGCTGCTGATGCCGCCGGAGCAGAAAATGCGTTTTCTGCGCGAGTTGGGTGTGGATGTGGTGATCGCGCAGCCGTTTACGAGGTCGTTTTCGCGCATCACAGCGGAGGCCTTTTTGGGTTACGTGAAACGGTGCCTGCCGACGCTGGCGGCCGTGTATGTGGGGGAGAATTTCCGATTTGGGCGCGGACGGGCGGGTGACGTGGAGACGCTGGTGCGAGCGGGACAGAGGGAAAAGGTGGCGGTGGTGAGCGTGGCGCGATTGCGGCGCAACGGGCGGCCGATTTCGAGCACGCGGATTCGGGAGCTGCTGACGGCGGGGGAGGTGGCGGAGGCGAATCGATTGCTGGGGTACACTTATTTTTGCGAAGGCACCGTGCGGGCGGGGCGAAAACTGGGCCGCGAGCTGGGGTTTCCGACGCTGAACCTGCCGTGGGCACCGGAAGCGCGGCCGGCATATGGGGTTTATGCGGTGCGGTTGCGGACGGAAGCGGACGGACCGTGGCGGCGCGGGGTGGCGAATTACGGAGTGCGGCCAACAGTGGCGCGGAAGACTTCAGCCGAGCCGCTGCTGGAAACGCATTTGCTGGGGACGGCCAAGGCGCCGGAACCAGGGCAGGCCATCCGGGTGGAGTGGCTGGAGTTTCTTCGGCCGGAGCGAAAGTTTGCGTCGCTGGAGGCGCTGCGGACGCAGATGGCGAAGGATCGGAAGGCGGCGGCGGGGTATTTTCGGAGGCGGTAGGACGGCTGGCCTATTAGCGGACAGGGATGTGCAGGGCCGCGGGGTCCTTGATGCCGGTATCAAACGTGGCGAGCTGCAGGTCGTGGGCGGAGGCCAATTGGCAGAGCCACGCATCGGTGGTTTTGTGAGGAGCTGAGGCCCAGGCGGGCAGCATGGGCGAGGGGGCGGCAGCAACGAACCCGCCGACCTGGGCCTTGGTGGCTGCCAGCGCCTGTTGGGCTTGCGCCAGAGTATAGCCGAACGCCTGCATGGAGACACGGACAAAGGCGAGTTCGGTGAGGGCGCAGGTGCGCAGGGTGGCACGTCCCACCCGCTTCACCCAGGCGTGAAAGGCGGCGTGGTGGGGGGATCCCGGGTGGTGCCAGGCGAGGAGGGCATTGGCGTCGAGCAGGTGATTCATGGGAAGTCGGCGAGGGCGGCGTTGATTTGTTCCTGGGTAACCTGGGGGCCGGGGGCGGCATTATAGGCCAGGCCGGAAACGGGGTGTTTTTTAAGGAGGAGCCGGCGGCGCGGGGGCGCGGCGGTATCGAGCGCGACGGCGCGGAGGTAATCGGAGAGCGAACGACGGCGCTGGGCGCGGGCGCGGGCGCGGATGGCGGCGGCCTCGGCGGCGGTGACCTTGAAGGTGAGGACAGGCATGGGTATTAACGTAATACGCCGGGAATGGCAGTGTCAAGCGGACCCGAGCGGATGGCGAGGCACGGCTTCGGGAGCGCGGCAAAGCATCCGTTGGGCAAGAGCGCAAAAGGGATTGCAGCAGCCTCGGTCAGCGCGACGATTTTTTGGTCTGGGCTTCGATGACGTCGGGGTGAAACATGTCTTCGAGCTCGAGGCCGGTGAGTTGTTTCAGGCCGTGGAGGAGCAGCCAGAGGGCGGCCATGACGATGACGCCGCAGGGCAGGATGATGATGGGCCAGCTGAGGAGGGTCATGCGACCGATCTCGGCGGTGAACGCGGGGGTGCCGGCGGCGGATTTCACGATGTGGCGCACGAGAATATAGTTGAGCACGGCGTGGAGGAGAAAGGAAACGGCAACCAGGAGCGTGACGCGGCGCAGGAGGGCGCGGAAGGCGGGGCGGGCGTGGCGGGCGTCGAGCGCGGCTTCGAGGCGGTCAACGTCGATGACCGAGGGGTTGAGCAGGAGGGTTTGCGCGAGGGGGCGCTTGGCGGCGAGGGAAGCGACGATGGCGAGGCCGAGGAGAAAGGGGATGGCGGCGTCCTTGACGGCGACCCATTGCGGGGGGAGCTTGAGCAGGCCGATGCCGCCGGTGATGAGCAACCCAACCAGGCCGATGATGGAGAAAATATTCCAGATGCGGCGTTTCCAGAGGTCGTAGATGCCGTAGGCAAGCGGGAAGGCGAGGGCGAGGAGCAGGGCGGGCACCGGGGCGAGGCCGAGCCAGGTCTGGCCTTTCGTCATCAAAAAGGCGGGGACGGCGATGTTGAAGCCGAGGTTGGCCCAGAGGTTTTCGCGGGCGGGGGCGGGCTTTGCGCTTGGCGGGGCGGGAGTGTCCATTTAGCGTGAAGGGTTTTAGAAGCTCACTCTTACGGATGAACGCAAGCCCGATTCGCTGCCTCGTGACCGCGGGGCCCACGCGCGAGCACCTCGATCCGGTGCGGTTCTTGAGCAATCCCTCGAGCGGAAAGATGGGGTATGCGCTGGCGGCGGCGGCGGCGGAGATTGGCTGGCGGGTGGACTTGGTGAGCGGGCCGGTGGCACTGCCGGCGCCGTCTGGAGTGACGGTGCACCGGGTGACTTCGGCGGCGGAAATGCTGGCGGCGGTGGAAGGGCTGTTCGATTTCTGCGATGTTTTGTTGAAAACGGCGGCGGTATGCGATTTTCGACCCAAGCAATACACGGGGCACAAGGTGAAAAAAGGCGAGGCGGCGCTGATGGTGGAGTTTGAGCCGACGGTGGACATCCTCAAGACGGTGGCGGCGCGCAAGCGTCCGGACCAACTGGTGGTGGGATTTGCGGCGGAAACGCAGGACGTGGAGAATTACGCGAAGCGCA
>JBEKZN010000032.1:0-9600 GCA_049509815.1 Opitutales bacterium | reverse complement strand
TGTGGAGGACGAGGTCGCTGGAGGCGGTGCGGTTGCCGGGGTTGACGTAGAAGGCGGCGTCGAGCATGGCGGGGTCGAAGAATTTGGCGAAATCGCTGTGGAGGTTGAGGGCGATGCCGGTGATCAGGCCAGTAACGCCGCGGTGGCGGGGGACGTGGTCGATCTCGAACCAGGCATCGAAGTTTTCGGGGTCGGTGAGGGGTTTGCCGTTGGCGGGCTGGTTGGGGAGGATGGGGGAGCGCAGGACGCCGGCGCCGTAGGCGGCGTGGACTTCGGCGCGCATGGCGACGAAGAGGCCGCCTTTGAAGGGAGAGTGGCGGGTGGCGGCGAGGGCGAAGAGGTCGCGGTAGATTTCGCCGAGGGCGCTGCCTTCGGAGAGGGAGCTTTCGAAGAGGAGCAGGTCGTTGAAGCGGCCGGAGAGGGAGACGTTGAAGGCGGTGCGGATGGTGACCTCGCCGGTGTCTTTTTGAGGGATGAAGTAATCGGCGGTGTCATGGCCGTCAGTGGGGAGCCAGACCATGGTGCCGCCGATGGTCATCATTTCGCCCATGATGGGGAAGTAGTCTTCGAGTTTGTCGCCGAGGCCGCCGAGGCCGAGGGAGTATTCGGTGGAGGAAAAGCGCTTGGAGCGCATGAGCTCGGGGGTGACGCGGCATTGGAGGACGTCGTTGACGCCGCCAAGCACGAGGACCTGGGTGTGGTCGCGGCTCCAAGAGACGACCTGGAAGGAGCCGGCTTTGCCGGTGAAAGGCTTGGCCTGGTCCCAATGGGCTTCGGCGGCGTCGTGGGCGCCGGTGGCGGCGAGGGCGGCGTCGAGCGTGGGGAAGCTGGGCAGAGCCTTGGCGAAGCCGGACATTTCGATGACTTTTTGCGGGTAACCCTGCAGGCTGACGAGGAAGAGGTCGCCGCCGCCGTTGCGCATCTGGCGGAGGGTGGTGACGAAGATGCGGATGCCGGCGCTGCTGAGGTATTCGAGGGCGGCGAGGTCGAGGATGAGGTGGCGGATGGTGGCGTCGCGCAGGGCCAGGGCGATGCGTTCTTCGAGGGTGTGGGAAGTGAAGGCGTCGAGCCGGCCGTGGAGGGCGAGCACGAGGACGGGCGGGCGGAACTGGGCTTCAATTTTCATGAGGGGAGAGAAGGCGGGGAAATGTTACGGTCAGGTTAAAACCGGCGGAGTGAGGCAGAAAAGACAAGTTAATGGGCAAAAGGGCGCGATTCGAGATTCGATTTTTTCAATGAGTCGGGCATGGTAAGAGGCTTCGTCAACGTTCCATGCATGCCCTGATTGATTTGTGTTTCACGATTTTGGCCGGGCTGGGCTTGTTTTTTGTCGGCTTGAAGCTGCTGGGCTCGAACCTGAAGGGGCTGGCGGGGAAGCAATTCAAGCGGCTGATCGAGCGGGTGAGCGGGCGGCCGCTAGCGGCGGCGCTGGGCGGGGTGGCGGCGGGGTTCATCACGCAGAGCGGGCGGACGACGTCGTACCTGGTGGCGGGATTTGTGCAAGCAGGCTTGATCGACGTGCGGCGGGCGCTGCCGCTGGTGCTGTGGTCGAATTTCGGGTGCACGCTGATTGTGTTTGCGGCGGTGCTGCCGGTGCGCGAGGTGATTTTGCTGCTGGTGGGGCTGGCGGGACTGGCGGTGGCGTTCAACTACCCGGCGCGCTGGCCGGCGGCCAGCGGGGCGCTGTTCGGGGTGGCGCTGCTGCTGTTCGGGCTGACGCTGGTGACGCAGGCGGCGGGGGGCTTCACGCAATACGCGTGGTTCAAGGCTGCGTTATCCACGATACATTTTTCGTATTTTCTGGGGTTCCTGGTGGGGATGCTGCTGACGTTCCTGGCGCAGTCGCACATGGCGATCATCCTGATCGCGCTGGCGATGACGAAGGCGGGGTTTTTCGACTTCGGGCAGGCGGCGATGATCATCTACGGCACGCACGCGGGCTCGAGCCTGATCACGTATGCGATGGCGGCGAACATCCGGGGCACGGCGCGGCAACTGGTGATGGCGCAGGTGTTTTACAACCTGATCGGGGTGGTGCTGTTTGTCGGGTGGTTTTATGTGGAGTTTTTCACGGGCATGGACGGGATGCACCTGTTGATCGAGCGTTTTTCCGACCAGCCGGAGCGGCAGGCGGCGGTGGTGGCGCTGCTGTTCAACCTGGTGACGCCGATGGTGTGCATGCTGGTGATTGAGCCGGGCAGAAGGCTGTTGGAGCGGCATTGGGCGCCGAGCGAGCGGGAGACGCTGGCGCGGCCGTTGTTTTTGCAGGAGCACGCGCTGGAGGAGCCGGAAACGGCGCTGCTGTTGGTCGAGAAGGAACAGTTGCGCCTGCTCGACTGGCTGCCGGGCCATCTGGAAGCGGCGCGCTCGGGCGGGATGTCGTTCCTGGTGGCGAAACGCGAGGTGCACCACGAGGCGTTTCACGAAGTGGCCGAGCAAACGCGGCGGTACCTGATGGATTTGCTGCAGCACGCGCTGTCGGCCGACGCCACGGAGCAAGTGCTCAATTTGCAGAACCGGCAGGAGCATTTGGAGACGCTGGAGGGCGTGGTGTGGGGGATGCTGCAAAACTTGCGCGATCAGCACCTGCATCCCGGCGACGCGGTGATGGCGCTGGGCCTGCAGCTGATTGAGGGGTTTGACACGCAGTTGCTCACGCTCTCGGCGGCGCTGAGCGAGAATGACGCCGAGGAGCTGGCGTTGCTGCGCAAGATGACGGCGGAACACGGGGAAGTGATGGAAAACCTGCGACGCAGTTATTTTGCGAGCGGCGAAGGACTGGCGGTGGCCGACCGGCCGAGGCTGTTGCAGCTCACGAACCTGTTCGAGCGCGGGACGTGGACGGTGCGCCGTTACGCGAACCTGGTGGCGAGCGCGCAGGAGCGCCGCACGGAAAAGCCGGCGAGCTGAGCCTCAGCGGTATTCGCGGCGCGAGGCGAGGGCGCTGCGGAGAGTGTCGGCGTCGGCGAAAGTGAGACCGCCGCCGCTGGGCAGGCCGAAGCCGATGCGCGAAACGGCGAGGCCGCGATTGGCGAGAAAAGTTTCCTGGAGGTAATGGCAGGTGGCTTCGCCCTCGATGTCGTTGGAGAGCGCGAGCACGATTTCGCGCACGGCGCCGGCGTCGAGGCGGGCGGGGAGGGTGGCGAGATTGAGGTCGGCGGGGCCGACGCCGTGGAGCGGGGAGAGCTTGCCGTGGAGGACGTGGTAGAGACCGCGGTAGGCGCCGGCGCGCTCGAGGGCGAGCAGGTCGGTGACGGTTTCCACGAAGCAAAGCTGGTCGGCGCGGCGGGAGGAGTCGCGGCAGATTTCGCACAGGCCGGCGGCGTCGGCGGGGTTGGTGGAGTCGGATTCGGTGAGGTTGCCACACTGGGGACAGCGGCGCAGGCGGGCGGCGGCGTCGCGCAGGGCTTCGAGGAGCGGCGGGAGGGACTCGGGTTTTTCAACGAGCAGGCGCAGGGCGATGCGTTCGGCGGAGCGGTAGCCGAGGCCGGGCAACTGGCGCAGCAGTTTTTGGGCGTGCTCGAAGGCGGGGGACATGGGCTAGAGCATTCCGGGCATTTGGAATTGGGCGGTGATTTTTTTCATTTCCTCCTCGCCGGTGGTTTTGGCCTGGAGGGCGGCTTGCTTGACGGCTTCGAGGATGGTGTCGGCGACGAGGGCGGGGTCTTCCTTGAGGAAGTCGGGGTTGAGGGTGAGCGCGAGGAATTCGCCCTGGCCGTTGATTTTGACGCGGACGGCGCCGCCGCCGGCGGAGGCTTCGAGCTCGCGCGCGGCGAGCTGCTGCTGCGCGAGGTCCATTTGCTTTTGCGCTTTTTGCGCCTGTTTGAGGAATTTGCCGAGTCCGGCCATGGCGGGAAGGGGGTTGGGTTGGAGACTTCAGGAAGTCCTGATTGCGGGCGAAGGCAAGCCGCAAGCGCGGTGGACGCAGGCTTGGCAAGACGGGGGCCGGGGCATTTGCTGGCGGGATGAGGCGCGCGGTTTGGCTGGCGGGTTTGGGCGTCCTGGCGGGGATGGCCGGCGGCGCGCTGCCCGAGGGCCGGGCGGCGGCGCTGACACCGTGGCCGGAGGATGGGACGGTCGAGCGCGGCTGGGGGGTCAACATCCACTTCACACAGGCGCAGCCGGGCGAACTGGAAATGCTGGCGGCGAGCGGGGCGTACCGGGTGCGCACGGATTTTTCCTGGGCCGACACAGAGAAGGCGGAGGGGCAGTATGATTTTTCCGCCTACGAGCAACTGGCGGACGCGCTGGCAGCGCAGGGGCTGCGGCCGTGGTTCATCCTCGATTATGAAAATCCGCTGTATGAGACGCAGCGGGCGGTGACGACGGAGGCGGGGCGCGCGGCGTTTGCGCGCTGGGCGGCGGCGGCGGCGAAGGATTTGCGCGGGCGGGGCGTGATCTGGGAGATTTGGAACGAGCCGAACAACGCGCATTTTTGGCAGCCGCAACCGGACCCGCACGCGTATGTGGCGCTGGCGCTGGATGCGACGCGGGCCATCGAGGCGGCCGATCCGGACGCGGTGGTGGTGGGACCGGCCACGGCGTTGGTGGACCTGAATTTTTTGCGCTTCTGCGGCGAGGCGGGATTATTTGCGTTGTGGAAAGGCGTGACGGTGCATCCGTACCGGCGGGACGGACCGGAGACGGTGGCGGCGGATTTCCAGCAGGCGCGCGCGCTGCTGCGCCGCTACACGCCGGCGGGTCAGACGCCGCCGGTGCTGCTGGCGGGCGAGTGGGGTTATTCGACCGCATGGTTGAATGTGGATGACGATGCGCAGGCGGCGGAGGTCGCGCGGATGGAGCTGACGGATTTGGCGGCGGGCGTGCCGTTGACGATTTGGTACGATTGGCGCGACGACGGCACAGACCTGCAGGATCCCGAGCAGAATTTCGGGCTGGTGCGCCAGCCTTACCATGAAGGTACGACGCCGGTGCTCGAGCCCAAGCCGGCGTACGAAGCGGCGGCGACGCTGATGCGTGAGTTGCGGTTTTACCGGCTGAACAAGGCGCTCACGCAGGACGCGGGGTACGCGCATTTGCTGTTGTTTGAACGGCGTCCGGGCGCGCCGGAGGAATTGCCGCCGTTCAAGCTGGTGGCGTGGACGGCGCATCCGGACGGGCATGAGACGGTGGCGCTGCCGATCGGGCCGGGCCGGTTTTTGCGGGTGGACGGGCGCGGGCGGGTGATGTTGGACGCGGAAACCGCGGAGCCGAGCCTGGAGCTGCAGATCACGGCGCTGCCGGAGTACCTGACGCCGGTCGAAGTCTCGCCGCGGCTCGCGCTGCTGGCGGCGTGGGAGCACTGGCCGCTGGAGTACTTGATCCAGCCCGGCGCGGAGGCGTTTGTGCAATCAACGTGGACGAATCCGCTGGCGGAGACGCAGCATTTCACGCCGCAGATCGAGCCGGCGTTTGCGAACGGCGCGGGGCAAACGGAAATCACGCTGTATCCGACGCAGAGTTACCCGCAGGTGTCGGCGTCGGTGCCATTGCTGGCGAATGGCGCGCCCATTCGCGCGCGGGCGGGATTGGAAGGCTGGTGGCAGGAGACGTGGCTGACGCCGGCGCGGTCGCTGGATTTCGACATGACGCCGGTGGGCGACCAAGGGTTGACGGTGAGCATGCCCGGCGCGACCGGTGGGTTGCTGGCGGTGCGAGCCGGGCTGGATGAAGTGCGCGCGGAAGCGACGCCGGGCGCGATGCCTTCCGCGACGGTGCCGGCGCAGGATTTTGCGAATATTTACGGGGTGCAAGTATCGGCATCGCTGACGGACCCGAACGGACATTTGCTGGCGCAGGAAGCTTTTGGCCGGGTGTGCCGGATGACAGTGCCGCAGGGGCACGCGGGTTCGCCGAGCGGGCTGGTGACCGTGCCCGAGGGAGGACCGTACACGAGCGGCGATGCGGTTTGCCGCTGGGACAATTCGCCGCCGGGGCAGGCGGGTGCGCCCGCGCCGGCACCGCTGGCGTGGCGGGTGGATTTTTCGTCGGGCGAGGGCGCGCGGTTTTATCGCTTCGAGCCGGGCGTGCCGATGAGCTTGACGGAGTGGCCGCGGCGGGTGGGCTTCTGGGTGTATGGCGACGATACGCCGGTGCGCATCACGCTGCGCCTGCACGACGTGACGGGGCAAATTTTCCAGCCGTGGCCGGTGCCGGTGACGGGAAAGCGCTGGCAGGAAGTGTGGCTCGATCTCGATCCGGCGCGGTGCGACCACTGGGGCGCGCTGAACGACGGCAAGCCGATTGCGCCGCTGGCGTGGGATTGTTATTTTATCGTGGACAAGACGAGCGAGGATCCGGTGAGCGGGACGGTGTATGTGCTGCCGCCGACGATCGTGTACAATGCGCAGTGAGGAGTGACGGCTGAATGCAAAACTGATTTTTGACAGAATTAACAGAATTAACAAAATAATTGATGGAATTGACTGAATGAAAAATGGAGGAAGGGAATAAGCGAGGCAGGAGCGGTGAAACGTTGAAGGGTTAAAAGGTCGAAGGGTTAAAGAGTTAAAAGGGTTGAAGGGGAGTGAAGAGCCTAATTCGAGATGAAATCCGGTCAAAAACGGATGGGTTTTAAAACGTGAGTCACGTGACGGGTTCATCGGGCATGGGGTCGATTTTTTGCGCCCAGATGATGCGGGCGCCGCGGCGGTAGGTGGCGTAGGAGTAGAGCCATTGCAGGAAGACGGCGATGCGGTTGCGAAAGCCGATGAGAAAGGCCAAGTGGGCGAAGAGCCAGAGGATCCAGGCGGGGAAGCCGGTCATGCGCAGGCCGGCGACTTCGGCGACGGCGCGGGAGCGGCCAATGGTGGCCATCGCGCCTTTGTCCACATAGACGAACGGCAAGCGGACGGGGATGGTGATGCCGCGGGCCATGCAGTCGAATTCGGTGCGAAGAGTTTTGGCGATGTAGCGGCCCATTTGCATGGCGGCGGGAGCGACGCCGGGAACGGCGCGGCCCTTGGCGTCGGTGAGCGCGACGCAGTCGCCGATGGCGAAGACGTTGGGAAAGCCGGGGAGGGAGCAGTCGGGGCGGACTTGCAGGCGGCCGGCGCGGTCCTTGGGCACGGGCAGGCCGGCGAGCAGGGGCGCGGCCTTGACGCCGGCGGCCCAGATGATGTTGTCGGCCTGCAGAATTTCGTGGTGGAGCTGCAGTTCGCCGGGGCGGACGTCGAGGACGGGGCAGTTGAGGCGGACTTCGACGCCGAGCTGCTGGAGGTCTTGCTTGGCCTTGCGGGAGAGGATGGGGTGAAAGGCGAGGAGCAGGCGCGGGGCGCCTTCGACGAGGACGATGCGGGCCTGGCCCGGGTCAATGCGGCGAAAGTCGCGGCGCATGACGCGCTTGGTGAGCTCGGCGATGGCGCCGGCCATTTCGACGCCGGTGGGGCCGCCGCCGACGATGACAAAGGTGAGCAGGCGGCGCAGGGCGGAGGGGTCGGTTTCGGATTCGGCCTGTTCGAGGGCGTGGAGGATGTCGTTGCGGATGCGGCCGGCGTCGGCGAGGGTTTTGAGGCCGTGAGCATGGCGCTCCCATTCGGGGTGGTTGAAGTAAGAGGTGACGCCGCCAACGGCGAGCACGAGGTAATCCCAGCGGTGGGCGTGGCCGCGGAGGGTGAGGGTGCGGGCGGTCAAGTCGAGGGACTTGACGGTGTCCATGTAGATGGTGAAGTGGCGGCGGCCGGCGAAGATGGAGCGCATGGGCTGGGCGATCTCGGGGGCGGAGAGGGCGGCGGTGGCGACCTGGTAGAGGAGGGGCTGGAAGAGGTGGTGATTCTGGCGGTCCACCAGAATGAGTTCGGCGTTGGGGGCGCGGAAACTGTGGCAGAAATTGAGTCCGGCAAAACCAGCGCCGATGACGGCGACGACTTTTTTGTCGGGGTCGAGCGTGTTGCGAAATTCCATGAGGGAGCCCTGCGTGGAAGCGGTAGTAGCATAAAGCCCGCCAAGACGGGGGTGGGCGGCTTTGACGTTGCCAGTAACATTTGAGAGGAAGATGCTTGCGGGTATGGCAGCAGCGCCCGTGGACTCGCCAGCAACGAAACCGGCACGAACTCGCAAAGGGCGGCGGGTGCTCGGTAAGTTGGCAGGCGTGGCTGTTATCGTGTTGGCGGCGGGGTGGTGTTTTTATGGGCGGGATGAAGCGCCGCCGGATGATGCGGATATGCAGGTTAAGATTCCAGAAGTGCCGGACGCGGAGAACGGGATGACCTTAATCAGAAAACTGCCCAGGCTAGGACGCGGCTTTTTCCCCTATGCGCACGCCCACCGCACGGGACTCAAGGACATGGACAATATTTTTGATGGGATTACGCGAAACGACACGCTCATTGCCGGCTATTTGGCGACGATTAAATTTCCGTTGGAGCAGATGGATGGCGCGCTGAACGCGCCGCAATTTGACGCGGGCCGGGAAACGCCGGAGCATTTTCCACCCATCGACGATAAGTTCGGCGAGATGGATGCGCTGACCTTGCGAGCCCGGCTGCGGGAGCATCAGGGCAATTTTTCCGGGGCGCTGGACGACCTGCTGCGGATGCGGCGGCTGGCCGTGCGTTACAGCGAGGGGCACCTGGCGCTGTTTCAACTCCATGGCGCATTTGGCCTGAATAATATGACCAACCGGGTGGGCGCCACGCTGCTCAATGATCCGGCTCTGCCTGAATCTGAAGTGGAGCGGCTGGCCGCAGCGTGGTCCACGGAAATCCCCTGGGCGAATATTTACCGGGAGAGCATGATGCTGGAGTACCAATACCAGAGCGCGTTTTTGGCCGGCCTAAAAAGCGGGCAGTATTGGGAATTTGCGAGTCTGGCCTGGGATTATCCCAACAGCGAAGGCGGCCTTGAGAATTCCGCGAAAGAATTTTTGGACGACTGGCTGCGATGGACGTACGAGCCGAATACGACGCGGCGGCTTATGGCCGAGTTTTACCGCTCCGAAATGAAGGCGATGAATGCGCCGCTGGCGGTGACAGCGAAGCGCGATCCGGCGATCATGCAGCAAACTCGCATGAGCGGGCCTTGGTGGTGGGACTTGATGCCCAACGGCGGCGGACGGTGGCTATTGGAGGATGTGCGGTTTAAGTCACAATACGTGGCGATGACAGCGTTTTATGAGGAGGCTTCGGACCGGTTGTTGCAGGCGGGCTGGGCCGTGCGCCGGTATTTTAACGACCAGCATGAGCTTCCGCCGACGCTGAACGCGCTGGTGCCGCAATACCTGCCAGCCGTGCCGGCGGATCCGTTCGACGGCCAACCGCTGCGGTATAATCGGGCCCGAGGGCTCATCTATTCCATTGGTGATGCCCTGAGGGATCAGCAAGGCAGCGAGTATGTGGGCAAGCCCTATTACGACGTGGACTATGAGAATCCTTTTTATGATGGAAGGCAGCCGACGCTGGAACTGAAGTTTGCGTCAAAGAACGGGGGGTAAAATCGCACCTTTCCCCTTGCCAAATTGGGGCGGGTGAGGGAAAGTGCCGGCCATATATGACTTCCACCGCGACCATGCCCACACGGTTTGACGACGATGACGATGAAGAGGAGACTCCGCCGACCGCGCCGGCGGAGGAGGGCAAGCAGGCGTCCATGGGCGCGCTGATC
>JBEKZN010000319.1:0-2957 GCA_049509815.1 Opitutales bacterium | reverse complement strand
GCAACATGAAATTCGCCCTCAACGGCGCCCTCACCATCGGCACCCTCGACGGCGCCAACGTCGAAATGCTCGAGGAATTCGGCGCCAGCAACATCTTCATCTTCGGCCTCACCGTCGAGGAAGTCGCCGCCCTCGTCCACCGCGGCTACAACCCCTGGGACTACTACCACGCCAACGAGGAACTCCGCGCCGCCCTCGACTGGCTCGGCAGCGACTACTTCACCCCCGACGAGCCGCACTCCCTCCTCTCCATCCGCCAGTCCCTCCTCGACCACGGCGATCCCTTCCTCGTCTGCGCCGATTTCGCCTCCTACATCGCCAAGCAGGGCGATGTGGACAAAGCCTTCCGCGATCCCGCCCGCTGGGCCAAAATGGCCGTCCTCAACACCGCCCGCTCCGGCAAGTTCTCCTCTGACCGCACCATCCGCGAGTACGCTCGCGACATCTGGAATCTCAAACCCTGCCATGTCGGCCCCGACACCACCCAGACTCATCTGCCCTTTATCCCTTCCACCCGCGTCGTGAAATAACGCACGCTGCACAGCGCCTGCGCGCGGATCACTTCCCCAAATAGTCCGTCTGCAGGACGCCGTGGTAATAATCGCCGTCGGACACCACCGTCCCGTCCGCATTCCAGGTCGTCTGCCGGCCCTCCGGCAGGCCGTCGTCGTCCCGCTGCGATACCGACTTTCTCAGCCCGTTCTCGTACCACTCCTGCACCCGCCACACCGTTCCCGTCGGCGTCTCCACGTTCCTCTCTGACAAAATCCGCTTGCGCCCGTTCGGCCAGTATTCGGTCAAGGTCGTGAATATGCCGTCCTCGTTGTAGTCCTCCACCCGCTGCGCCTGGGTCGTGCCCGGATACCACGTGGTCGCGCGCCGAATCTGTCCATTGTCCCCATATTCAAAATAACGCATCGGCACGTGCCCGTCCGCGTAGATCACCGAGCGCTGCGGCACCCCGGCGCTGTTGTACCACGCCTGCGAATACAGCACCCCGCCGATGGTCCGGTCAATGCGCACTCCCCCGTCCGGCAGCTGCACCTGCGTCGTTTGCGTGATGCTGGGTGGCGAATTCAGCTTCGCCGCCTGCGCCGAGGTCAGCTCCGGTCCCGGCGGTTCCATCCCCGGCAGCAGCCCGCCTTCCGACCCGGTCAACGTCGCCCGCGGCGCGGGATGGCAGCCCGCCAGCGCCAAACTTGCGGCCATCGCCAGGTTAAACACCACCCTTTGTCTCCAACGCGCGGTTTTCGTCATTGGATTTTCATCGTTGGCATTCTCCTCCCGCCGTCACCCCATCACCAGCGCAAACTGCACCCCCGGCCCGTGCACGCCTTCGATCAAAATTCCCTCGATGTCCGAGGTCTTCGACGGCCCCGTCACCCAGATGACGTTCGGGTCGTCCCCCATCGCCAGCACCGCCTCGCCCACCGTCAGGTAAATCTGCGCGCGCGCCAGCACCGCGATGTGCACCCACGGCGCGAGCGCCCCGAGCCGCCGCGAGGTCGTCCGGTCATTCAAAATGATCGAGCCCGACTCCGCAATCGCCCCCGCCGCCCGCGTAATGCCGAAATCATAATCGTCCACCCGCGTCCGGTCGTATTCCGTCTTCAGCGAAAACTCCGGGCCGAAAAACGGCGCCACCTGCCCCAGCAGCGCCGGGTCGCAATACCCGCGCAGCCAGCCGCCTTCCTTCAGCCGCCGCACCAGCTCGGCCGCGTCCGTCAACAGCGTCGCGTTGGTGGACTTCACCCGCTCGGTCAGCAGCTCCAGCGGCTCGCGCCCGTCCACGATCCGGTGCGACACGCTCAAGTCCATGTCCCACTCCGGCAGCGGCGCGCGCTCCGGCAGCACGGCCAGCGCCTTGCGCACCCGCTCCAAAATGGCCTCGCGTTGGTCGCTCATGGCTTTTTCCCCTTCCGTTCGCTCATCCATTTTCGAAACGCGCCCCCGCGCCACGGCGGCAGCGTGCGGTGCTGCTCCCACGAACGCAGCGCCGCCGGCATCAGCACCTTAGGCGTGTACTGGATCGCCGCCCCCAGCTTCAGCGCCGCCTTCCACGCCGCCGGCTGGGTGGACAACACCGCCCACGCCCCCATCGAAGGCGTCCCCGCCGTCGGCCCGCCTTCCTGCTTGTTCTTGTCCCGCAGCCGCAGCAACAAATCCGGAATCGGAATGTTCACCGGGCACACTTCCTGGCACGAACCGCACAAACTCGACGCCTTCGGCAAATCCGCCAGCTCCGGAAAATGCTTCCCCGCCAGCAGCGGCGACAACACCGCGCCCACCGGCCCGGGATAAACGCTCCGGTACGCATGCCCGGTCGCCTGCCGGTACACCGGGCACACATTCAGGCACGCCCCGCACCGGATGCACCGCAAAATGTCGCGGCACTCCGTCGCCAGCACCCCCGTGCGCCCGTTATCGACCAGGATCACATGCATCTCCTCCGGCCCGTCCGGCTGGCTCGCCGCCCGCGGCCCGCTGATGAACTCCGTGTACACCGTCAAATGCTGCCCAGTCGCCGAGCGCGCCAGCAAATTCAGCAACAGCGCCAGATCGCGATCCCGCGGCAGGATTTTCTCAATCCCGATCATCGCGATGTGGCAGCGCGGCGCCGCCAGGCAGAAGCGCGAATTCCCCTCGTTCGTCACCAGCACGATCCGCCCGCTCTCCGCCACCAGAAAATTCGCCCCCGTCAGCCCCACGTCCGCCTCCAGGTATTTTTGCCGCAAAAACTTCCGCGCCCGTCGCGTGATCACCGTCGGCTCGTCGTTGTAGTCGCCCAGCCCGTGCTTCTCGAAACTCACCGCGACTTCCTGCCGCGTCATGTGAATGATCGGCCGCACGATGTGGCTCGGGTGGTCGTGGTTGATCTGCACGATGAACTCCCCCAGGTCGCTCTCCAGGCACTCCACCCCGTTTTTGTGCAAAAACGGCTCCAACTCCGTCTCCTC
>JBEKZN010000318.1:0-2964 GCA_049509815.1 Opitutales bacterium | reverse complement strand
AAGAAAATGCGAGTGACGAGGCAGGTGTTGGGCGATGCGACAGCGAGGGCGAGGAGTTCAGCGGTGAAAGAGGCGCGGGCGGCGCGGGTGCGCGGGAAGTGGCCGGGCTCGGGTTCGACGACGAGCGCGGGCTGCTGGCGCGGGCGGGCGCCGAGGCCGATGAGGGCGGAGCGGGCGACGCGGGGATGGCGGTTGAAAATGGCTTCGACGCAGTCGGTGTAGAGAATGCCGGAGGAAGTTTCGACGCGTTCGGCGGCGCGGCCACAGAACCAGAGGCGGCCCTGGGGGTCGCGGTAGCCGAGGTCGCCAAGGCGGTGCCAGAAGGATGAGTGAGTTTCGGGTTTCGGGTTTTGGGTTTCGAGTTCGGCGGAGGGTTGAAGGGTTGAAGCGAGAGAAGGAAGATCGGAAGGGGTGGGGTCGGGGATTTTGGCGGAGGCGGTGGCGGCGGGGAGGTGGTCGTAGGCGCGGGTGACGACGGGGCCGCGGACGATGATTTCGCCGATTTCGCCAGGGGGAAGGGCGGAGACGTCGGTGAGACTGGCGATGGGGCCATCGCGCAGGGGGATGATGCGGGCGTCCATGCCGGGGAAGAGGGTGCCGACGCAGGAGCCGCGGCCCTGCTCGGTGAGGGACCAGGTTTCGCCGAGGACTTCGGACTGGGAGATACTGGAGACGGGCAGGGCCTCGGTCGCGCCGTAGGGGACGTGGGCGGAGCCGTTGGGGAGAAGTTTTTGGAGGCGGCGCAGGAGCGCGGGGTGGACGGGCGCGCCGGCGACGAGGACGCGGCGAAGGGTGGGCAGGTCGCGGCGGGCGGTTTCGCAGTAGCGGGCGACGCGGGCCCAGAGGGCAGGCGAGCCGAAGGAGTTGGTGACGGAGTTTTGCCGGATGGCCTGGACGATGCGGGCGGGGTCGCAGGCGGCGGGGCGGGAGGGGTTGATTTCGGGGACGATGGTGGTCATCCCGAGCGCGGGGTTGAAGAGGGCGAAGATGGGGAGCATGGGGAGGTCCACTTCGCCGGGGGTGATATCATAGTGCTCGCGGATGAGGCGGACCTGGGCCTCGAACATGGAGTGCTCGTAGCAGACGCCTTTGGGCGCGCCGGTGGAGCCGGAGGTGAAAAGGATGGCGGCGAGGTCGGCGGGCTGGGTGGGCGCGAGCGGAAACGGATCGGCAGAGCGGTGGGCGGCGAGGTCGCGCTCCCAGACACGGCCGCCGACGAGGACGCGGATTTTAGCAGAGCGGAGGGCGGCGGGAAAAATTCGGGCGAGCCAGTGGGCGCGGGCGATGGCGACGAGGGCGGCGGGTTCGCTGCGGCGGACGCAGGCGAGGAAGTTTTTCAGGCCCATGCCGGGGTCGAGCAGGATGGGGACGGCGCCGAGTTTGAAAAGGGCGAAAGCGCAGCGGAGGAGGTCGAGGCCGGGACGGACGAGCAGGAGAACACGGGTGCCGCGGGCGATACCGCGGGATTGGAAGAGGCGGGCGGCGGCATCGGCGTCGGCGTCGAGCTGGGCGAAGGTGAGTTGGGCATAGGCGATGTGGCCGTGGTGGTCGGGGTCGTCGCCAAGGGGGGCGCGGACGGCGCAGGCGCGGGGCTGCGCGCGGGCGATGTCGGGCAGGAAGCGGGCGACGTTGGAGAGCACGGGAAAGAGTGAAGGCGGAAGGATGAAGGATGAAAGCGGCGGGCGGAAGGATGAAGGTGAGAGGTTTGGGTTCAGCGCAAAGGCACGAAGGGCGCCAAGAAGAGAGAGAAAGAAGGGTGAACCACGAAAAAATGCGAAAAAGAGGAAGCAAAGAATTTCGCGCGCAGAGGGCGCAAAGGCGCGAAGGAAGAGAAGAGGGTTTTTTGACAGGATGAACAGGATGGGAAAAGAGAGGGAAGAATCGGACAGAAGAGAGCGAAGGAACGAAGGGGGATGGGGTGTTACCCTACCGAGGGGGATTGGTGTTGCCGGGCCGGATGGAAGGGCGTGTAGTTTGATCGCGGCGGCGGGGTATTATAAATTGATTCGATGAACAAACTAGCCAAGGTCCTGGTGCGATGCGTGGGGGTGGTGGGGATTGTGGCGGCGGGGTTCGGAATCTTTTACAATTTTCAGACGCTGACGGCGGTGTTCGGAGGCAGGAGCGCGGAAATAGTGAAGAAGCACCAACTCGCTTATTTTTACCCGGCGTTTTTCATCATGTCGGCCATCTGCATCGCATGCTACGTGATGTTGCTGGTGTGCGGGGTGGATTTGCTGCGACTGCGGCTACGGCGGGCTGGGCTGCTTACCGGGGTGATGATTTTTGAGGTGGTTTACTTCATTTCGATCGGGATGCTGTGGTTGATGCCGGGGTTTGGCATGAGTGTGGCGGCGGCGACGGGAATCGCGAACGGCGGGCTGATGGTGCAGTTTGTCATTTTCTTCCCGCTGTGGGCGCCGATGGTGGTGTGGTGGGCGCGGACGCGGCAGCAAACGGAAGTTTTGGCGGTGTAGCTTTGGGCGCGGCCAAAGTTTGTTTTCTCAAGTGACGGCAGCGCGGATTTCACGCAACAAAAAGCTCCACGGCCTTGCGGGGGTGGAGCTTTTGGCTGGCCGGGTTCAGGCGGCCAGGGCGAGGGTGAGCCGCCGGTTTAGTAGTCGTCGTAAGTGATGAGGCCGCAGAGAAGGGAGACTTGGGTGCCGCTGATGTTGGGGCGGGAGATAACGTCGTTCGAGTGCAGCTCGGCGCTGTAGGCCGGGGTGTACGCGAAGGAGTCGGGCTTCACCGTGACGATGTTAAAGAAGTTGGAATCGTGGTGCGCGAGCTTCGGATTGTCGGGGGTATCCGAGCATCCCGCGAGGGACGCGATTACGAGGGCGGTGGAAAACAGAGGGGTAAGGGTCTTTAGCAGCATACGAGAGCGAACGCTAGCGGGGTTAAAGTGGAAAAGGCAAAACTTTTTTTTGGGAAAATTGAGGGGGGTGGTCGGGAGGGGTCGTG
>JBEKZN010000317.1:0-2973 GCA_049509815.1 Opitutales bacterium | reverse complement strand
ACAAATCCGTCTGGCTCGTCCGCCGCCGCATCGAAGTCCCCCACTCCACTCCGCCCGCTGCCGAAACCCCAACCCCCACCGGTTGATCTTTTCCTCCAATCTTCTTTTTCACCTTTCACTCTTTACCCTTCACCGTTCTTTCTTCCGCTCACTCCTCCACCGTCACCTCCAAGCCCGACATCCAGCCCAGCAGCCCCAGGCTGAAATCCGCCACCGATTCGTCCTCCAGCCCGCTCGCCGCCAGCCCCAGCCGCCGCGGCGGCCCGGCCAGTTCCGGCAGCGCCGCGTCATAATCCACCCACTGTCCGTTGATATAAAACTGCGCCCACATGTGGTAGCCCAGGATCGCCGGCCGGCCCTGATACTCCGGCAAATACGCCAGCCCCGCCACCACCCGCGTCGGCAGCCCGCACGCCCGCCCCAGCGCCGCCAGCAGCACCGCGTGCTCCGTGCAATCCCCCTCGCGCGTCTTCACCACTTCCGACGCCGTGGCAAAACCCACGCTATAATCCTTTTTATAAATATAGCCGGAAACAAAATCCCGCAGCCGCTGCGCCACTTCCGCCGGCGGCGCGCCCGCCGGCCCGGCCGCCTCCGCCGCCAGTTTCCGCAGCGCCGGGTCGCTCGTGTCCATGTAGGAATTCTTTGCCAGGTATGGCGCCAGCTCCGCCGTCGTCAATGGCTTCGCCGCCGGCGCCACCCCCGCCCGCGTCAGCGTGATCTTCACCGAGCCGTCCGGCATTGCTTCGCTCCGCTCGGTGGACGAGTCCACCGGCTGCGGCAAAGGCTGCCCGTCGCGCCGCTTCAAATCGTACGTCACGGCCGCCGCATTCACCGGCACCGGCTGCCCCAGCTCGATCAGCGAAGCCGTGAAAATGTCCGCCGGCAGATAATCCGCCAGCGCCTCCGCCGGCGTCGCCGCCGTGATTTCCACCGTGAAACTCCCAATCGGCAGCAGCGTTTTGACGTTCCCGCCCGCGTCATCGACCCACATCACCTCGTGCACTCCTCCCGCGCCTTCCCGACCCCCGACGATCTCGTCCACCCGCGTGGCCTTCACCACATTCCCGCGCACGCGCACGCTCTCTTTCGCGCCGACCGCCACTTGCGTCGGCAGCGGCTTGAACAAATCGTCCGCCGGCGAATACACCCCCAACTCATAATGCGTCCCCGGCTGCAAGCCCTCCAGCCGCTGCTGCCGCTCCACGCCCCACGCCATCAACGTTCCCGCCGGCAGCGTCACCACGCGCTGCTCGCTGTAGTTGCCCGATTGCAAAGTCACGTTGAACGTCCGCCCATCCCCCTCTCCCGTGGCCACCATCGGCTGGCTCGCCATGGATGTCGCGCTGCGAAACGCCAGCGGTCGCCCGTCCACCGTTTCCTCCGTGTGGTCCGTCTCATCAATCGCCACCACGTTCGCCAGCCGCCCAATCCGCATCACCATCCGCATGTCCGTAAACACCCTTTCCCCGTCCCGCCGCAGCACCTCGTGCGCATAACCCGCTTTCTTCCCCGCAATGCTCACCTCCGCCCACTCGTCGTCAAACACCCCTTCCGGCGGATTGTTCGCGTCGTATTGCGGCGACACCGGCAACGCCGTCGCTGTTTCCGCCGATGCCGTGTCAATTGGCGTCGTGCCCGTCGCCACCGCCTGCCCCCATGCCGTCCCCGCCGCCAGCCACAGCGCCAAAGCTTGTATTCCTCCACGCATCATTCCAGCCTTCATGGACACCCGCGCAACTTCGCAGTCCCGCATCCATGCGCCAACATTATAATTTCGCCGTCCTCGGCGGCGGCAGCGCCGGTTACGCCGCCGCCCGCGTCGCCCGCGAACATCTCGAGCACGTCGCCGTCGTGGACGGCGCGCCCGAGCTCGGCGGCCTCTGCATCCTGCGCGGCTGCATGCCCTCCAAAACCCTTCTCTACTCCGCCGAAGTCCTCTACCTCGCCCAACACGGCCGCCTCTTCGGCCTCGACATCCCCCACGCCCGCGCCGACCTCCCCACCCTCCACGCCCGCAAAAAACGCCTCGTCGCGGAATTCGCCGATTGCCGCGCCGGCCAGCTCCAGTCCGGCCGCTTCGACCTCTTCCGCCAGCACGCCCGTTTCACCGGCCCCCGCCAACTCACCCTCGCCGACGGCTCCGTCCTCACCGCCGACCACTTCCTCATCGCCACCGGCTCCGTCATCCGCCAGCCCCACATCCACGGTCTCGACCGCACCCCCGCCCTCACCAGCGACGACGTCCTCGACCTCGACCACCTTCCGTCCTCCGTCCTCGTTCTCGGCGGCGGCATCGTCGCCTGTGAACTCGCCCAATACCTCCGCCGCATCGGCAGCCAGGTCACCCTTCTTCAGCGCAGCCCCCGCCTGCTCAAGGAATTCAGCCCCGAAGCCGCCCGCGTCCTCGAAGACGCCTTCCGCGCCGAAGGCATGGAAGTCCTCACCGACACCTTCATCGAAGACATTGCTTCCGCGCCCGGCGGCGTGCGCGTCACCTTCACCCACCGCGGCCATCGCCTCACCCGCGAAGCCACCCACCTCTTCAACGCCCTGGGCCGCGCGCCCAACACCGCCTGCCTCGGCCTCGACGCCGCCCACGTCGCCCTTGCTCCGTTCGGACACATCCGCACCGACGAATTCCAGCGCACCACCAACCCCGCCATCTACGCCGCCGGCGACTGCGTCGGCCCCCACGAAATCGTCCACCTCGCCGTCCTCCAGGGCGAAATCGCCGCCCGCCACGCCCTCAGCCTCTCGCACGGCCGCCCCCTTCCCGCCCCCATCGACTACGACCACCTCGTCAAAATCGTCTTCAGTTCCCCCCAGCTCGCCACCGCCGGCGTATCCGAAAATCAACTACAAGCCCGCGGCGTCCCCCACGTCGCCGCCTCCTACCCCTTCGACGACCACGGCAAGTCCATCCTCATGGAAGCCAAACGCGGCTACGTGAAAATCCTCGCCCGCAAGCCC
>JBEKZN010000316.1:0-3002 GCA_049509815.1 Opitutales bacterium | reverse complement strand
CGACGAGCCGGATGGTGGATGGGCAATACCTCAAAGACTGGCCGAAGCCGGAGGCGGAGAAAACGGCGCTGCGGACGGTGATCCGGGCAGTGAAACCGGATGTGCTGGCGTTGCAGGAGATGGGAGATGCGAAGGAGCTGGAGGAATTGCGCCACGATCTGGCGACGGAGGGACTGGAGTATAAATACAGCGCGTTGGTGAACGGACCGGATCCGGACCGGCATGTGGCGGTGTTGTCGCGGCTGCCGTTCGCGAAGGTGCAGGAGTACGCGAATGTTTCGTACAAGCTGGAGGCGGGGTACAACGAGGTGTCGCGCGGGATGCTGGAGGTGGATTTGGTGACGGCCGGACATCCGTGGGCGCTGTACGTGGTGCACCTGAAAAGCCGGTTGATCGAGGAAAACGACCCGACCGATCCGCTCAGCGAAAAGCGCCGCGAAGGGGAGGCGCTGGTCTTGCGCAACATGGTGCGCCAGCAGCAGCCGCTGGCGGCGGGCGCGCTGGTGGCGGTGGTGGGGGACTTCAACGACACGCGCGATTCGGCGGCGGTGAAGCGATTCGTGGAGTTGGACGGCAAGCCGCTGTTGGAGATGGCGCCGGCGGCGGACGGACGCGGCGAGACGTGGACCTTCACGTATCCGCGCACCGACACCTACGAGCGGATTGATTTCGTGCTGTTGTCGGAAGCGCTGGCGCCGTGGGTGAAGGGCTCGGGGCATGTGGCGGACATTCCGGCGGCGGCGCAGGCGAGCGACCACCGGATGGTGTGGGTGGACCTGGCGTTTCCGGCGGCGGGAGCGGCGAGTCCGGCCCCGGTAAAATGAAGGTGAAGATTTTACGTGAACGACACGAAGGCGTGGAGATGCGGCTTGTGTTCGGGGCGCGCCTTTTCAAACATCCGTTCAGCAATGGAAATTTCCAGTTGGCGCAGCGCGATACGAAGGCTTTGCCACAAGATGGTTGCTTGGGCTGCGCTGGTGCCGGCTTTGACAAGCGCGGGGCTGGCGCAAGCGCCGGCGGACGGGAGCCCGCCGCTGGTGTTGTTCGAAACGCCGCGCGACGGGGACAAGCCGGTGGTGGACGCGATCCGGCAGGCGCAGAAGTCGGTGGACGTGGTGATTTATGAGTTGGGCGATCCGGCGGTGCTGCTGGCGCTCAGCGCGGACGCACAGGAGGGCAAAACGGTGCGCGTGCTGCTCAACACGCATTTTTCGGACTCGGACGACAACAAAAACGCGATCGCGCACGATATTTTGGAGCAGGCGG
Source organism: Opitutales bacterium (assembly GCA_049509815.1). Lineage (GTDB taxonomy): Bacteria > Verrucomicrobiota > Verrucomicrobiia > Opitutales > JABDGR01 > CAZDAQ01. The sequence goes on along the minus strand of JBEKZN010000316.1, from coordinate 1,736 downwards.
GCGCGGAGGTGAAGTACACGAACCCGGTGTTTACGTTCACCCACGAGAAGGCGATCATTGTCGATGCGGGCCAGCCATCGCAGAGGGCGCTGATCATGACACTGAATCTGGAGTCCACGTATATGGGCAAGCCGGATCCGTACGACTGTTTGCCGGTCGCGGCGATTGGCGCGGGGGATTTCGGCCCGGCGCCGGCCGGGGCGGAGTCCGACACGGAATGGGTGCTGCTGGAGGGGAAACCGATTCTGGCGGCGGGCGCGGACAGGGAGATGGCCGCGGTGACGAAGGCGGCGGGGCTGGGCATGGCGTACAATCCGTTTTCGTTCGGGCAGAGCCTGAATTTTGCACTGGTGGACCGGAATCCGGCAGACATCAACGAGGTGGAGGCGATTTTCAACGCGGACTGGGCGTGGCAGGATCCGGCGCAGGCGGATTTGGGGGACCTGGTGGTGAGTCCGATCAATTCGCGGGACCAACTGGTGGCGCAGATTCAGCAGGCGCAGCGCAGCGTGCATATTTTCGCGCAGGAGTTTTTTGACCGGGACATCGTGCAGGCGGCGGTCGAGGCGGCGCGGCGGGGCGTGGAGGTGAAGGCGCTGCTGGCGCCAAACATGCCGCGCAACCTGACGTCAGCCGCGCGGTTGACGCAGGCGGGCGGGCAGGCGCGCTTCCTGGCGGAGCCGTACGAGCACGCGAAGGCGACGATCGTGGACGGCCAGGTGGTGTACATCGGCTCGATCAATTACACCGTGACCTCGATGGACTATAACCGCGAGTTGGGCATCCTGACGCGGCAGGCGGACATTGCGGCGCAGATGGAGAGCGAGTTCGCGCGGTTTTGGAGCGAGGGGACGGAGCAGCCGCCGCCGGGGGGTGGGTGAAGGGTTAAAGGGTTAAGGGGTTGAAGCGTTACAAGGTTGCAACGCGGGGCGGTCAGCCTTTGCCGAGATGGAGTCTGGCGGCGGTGGCGGCGCCGACGATGCCGGCGTTGTTGCCGAGAGTGGCAAGGGTGGTCGCGCAGGGGACGGTGAGCAGGGGCATGAACTTGTCGCCTTTTTTGGTGACGCCGCCGCCGATGATGATGAGTTCGGGCCAGAAGAGGTGGTGGAGGTACTTGAGGTAGCGGTCGAAGCGCTTGGCCCAGGCTTTCCAGGAGAGTTCGTCGCGCTCGCGGGCGGTGTCGGAGGCGAGTTTTTCGGCATCGCGGATTTTGCCAGTGTCCTTGTCCTTCATTTTGACGTGGCCGAGTTCGCTGTTGGGGACGAGGGTGCCGTTGATGAAGAGGGCGCTGCCGAGGCCGGTGCCGACGGTGACAAGGAGGATCACGCCGTCGCGGCCTTTGCCGGAGCCGTGGGTGACTTCGCCGAGGCCGGCGGCGTCGGCGTCGTTGATGACGTGGGCGCGGCAGCCGGTGCGCTCGTGGAGGAGGTGGGCAAGGTCGAGGCCGATGAGGGAGTCGTCGAGGTTGGCGGCGGTCATGATGCGCTCGTGCAGGACGACGCCGGGAAAGCCCGCGCCGATGAGGCCTTTCCACTCGAAGTGCCTGGCGATGGCGCTAAGGACGTCGCCAATGGCGGCGGGGGTGGAAGGGTGGGGAGTTTCGAGGCGGACGCGTTCGCCGACGAGTTCGCCGGTGGAGAGGTCAACGATGCCGCCTTTGATGCCGGTGCCGCCGACGTCAATGCCGAGGACGAGGTTGGGGTTGGGTTTTACCGAGGACATAACGTTGTTTAAGT
>JBEKZN010000315.1:0-3005 GCA_049509815.1 Opitutales bacterium | reverse complement strand
GGGTGGCGGATTGCTGCTGGACCAGGCGTGCAGCGAGCTTGGCGAGCACGGCATTGTCTTCGGCGGCATTGGAGCCGAGCATTTTGCGGGCTTGATCGTCGGTGTAGTTGAGGACTTCGCTTTGGCTGAGGAAAGCGTTGTCGCCCGCGGCGGGGCTGCCGCCATTGCCGGCGCCGAATGCAGCGGAGCCGTTGGCGGCGTTGCCATTGTTGGTCATAAACCAATTGCGGCGGTTGGCGAGGCCGACGAGGGCCTGTTGCTCGCGGAGGTTTTGCCACTGCACGCGGGCGTCTTCGTTGAAGGCGGCATCATGCTGCGAGATTTGGTAGGCGTTGCTGAAAAGGTCGCGGGCCTGCTGCTGCTGGCCCTCCTGGAGGAGTTGGTTGCCGGCATCGAGGAGTCGTTGGGCTTCGAGGGTTTCGTTGCGGTCGCGGGCGGATTCGGTGGCGAGGTAATCGTCGAGGCCGGGCGCGCTGGCGGCTGGCAGGGAAGCGGAGTTGACTTCGTGCCAGGGGCCGGACCAGTCGCGCAGGGTCCAGCCTTCGGGGAGAAACAGTTGCCAGGAGATATTTTCGAGCGGGAGATCGAAACGCGGCCCGGCGAGGTCGGCTTGCGTCCAGCCGTTGGCGAAGGATTCCGCGTAGAGGAACTCGACGGTGGTGGGTTCGCCGGCGAGGGGATTGGCCTCGAGGGGCACGAGGATTTCGTCAGCGACGCGGCTGGGGGTGACGCCTTTGTCGTTCACGAAGACAAACCAGAATTGCGCGCCGGGCGGGAGCTTGAGGTGGAGGTAGCGTTTGTCGCCGGGGAAGAGGCGAAGGCTGGCGCTGGTGAGCAACTGGCCGTCGCGGGAGGCGAGGGTGCGCAAATCGGTGGAGACCACATGGGCGGGCAGCACTTCCGCGGCCTGATGGGTGATGATATTGACCGAGACGGAAAATGTCGGGTCCACGACGCGGAAGGTCTGGCTGGCGGCGGCGGGGTCGAGGTTGCGGCGCAGGGCGACGGGAATGGATTCCCAGTCAGCGGGCTGGAGGGCGGGCGGGGGGTTGGAGACGCTGGTTTCGAGGCGGCCGCGGGCACGCAGCGCGAGGTAACCGCGCTGCAAATTGGCGTCGAGGGCCTGAATGCCGGCGAGGGCGAGTGGGGCGTTCGCGTTTTCGGGCAGGAGTTGGTAAGAGACATCTAGGTTCTCGGCGCCGAGCGCGCGGCGAGCGAGGCGAACGATCCAGACACCGGGGCGGGCGGCATCGGGCAGGGTGTCGCTGACCTGGTCGCCGCCGATGTGCACGCCGACGGCGCCGCGCGGCAGTTGCAAGCGCAGCTCGCGCACGCCGGCATTATCTATCTGATAATCGAGGTTGGCACGGACCTCGGTGAGGCCCTCGCGCACGGTGACGTCCTGCAAGGCGTCCACCTGGATCCAGGGGTCGATTTTTTCGACGTCGAAGGAGAGTTGCCAATCGCTTTGGAGGAGACGGAAGACGAGCGCGCCTTCGGCGTTGATGCCGGACTGGCTGGGGTCGAGCTGAGTGAGTCCGTCGCGCGAAACGATGTGCGGGCGCAGGCCGAGTTCGGGGAGCAGGGCGAGCATGCCCGTTTGCTTGGACGCTTCGCGCAGGACGAGGTTGGGGGCGTTCCATTGCTGGCGGGCGGTGATGCCCGGGCCGCTGAGGGTGGCATCGAAGTGGGTGTCGCCGAGGGTTTTGCTTCTCAGGTAGAGGGTAATGACCGAGCCGTCGGGTGAATCCGATTCAGTCCAATGGCTGAGGTCGGGGCCGCTGAGGGATTCAAGCTCGAGGCCTTTGGGCAGGTTGAAACTCAACTGGAAGATTCCAGCGCGGGCGATGGTGACGTCGAGGCCGGCGGCGAGCACGACGCGGTCTTCGCCAAGGGAGAGGGTCTGGCGGGAAACGACGCGAACATCGGGCTCGACGGCCAGTGCCTCAAGTTTGAGCGAAGCAGGGGCGGCACCGAAGGAATAGGCGCGGCGCACGACGAGGGATTCGCCGCCGTTGGCAACTTGCTCGGCTAGCCCGTCGGGGAAATCTTCAAGGTTGATGCGGGCGAGCCCGTCGGGGGTGTCGGAGCCTAGTTGCACTTCGGGGCTGGTGGCGGCGGCGAGGAGGCCAACTTCGCCGGCGGCGCCGTCGAGGTGGATGGGGGCGACGGCGGTTTCGTAGGGGAGGGGTTTGGTCGCGGCCTGCGAGCGGATGGTAACAGTGAAGCCGTTTTTTTGCGAAGGTTCGAAGTAGGCGAGAAGCTTGTGCTGCTCGGGATCGAAGCGCCAGGCGGAGAGGTTGTCGGACTGGACGTCAGCAATGGTGAGACCGGCTGGAACGGAGAAGGCGAGTTGCTTGACTTCGCCCTGGGCAAGGCGCAGGTGCGCGACGTGGAGGCCATCAACGAGGCCGGCGGCGGGTGCGTAGAGTTGCTGCCAGTCCACATAGTAAACGGGAGTTTCGGTGGAGAGGTCGCGGGTGCGCGGGACCCAGCGCAGCCAGGGCATGAAGCCGGCGGGATAGTTGGCGGTGACGCGCGGGAGACCGCCCGGGCCGGTGGTCACCTGAAGGGACACGGCGTTGTCGGCGATGGCGTCGAGATCCGGGTGGGCGAGGTCGAGGGTGACCTGGTTGACGAGGCCGCCGGGCGTGGGTAGGGAAATGCTGCCGGTGTCGGTGCGAATCTCGTAAGTGTAGGAAAACTTGTAGGTTCCGGAATCACGCGCGGTGAGCACGTAATTCACATCATCGCCGGCCGGTTCGCGGGAGAGGACGAGGTCGCTGTCGGTGCCGTTGACGGCGACGAGGACGGCGGGAGAACGAAGGAGGGTGATTTGGGAGCCGTCACCAGCGCGCCAGACGACGTCCGCGCGCAGGCGGGCAAAATCACCCTGCACGGCGCCCTGCTGGATGACGGAGAGGACGACGCCGGAGGCGGGCAACGGCGGTTGGGCGGAGGCCTTGGGCGACGGCGCAAGCCAGCACAGCAGGGCGATGGCGGTC
>JBEKZN010000314.1:0-3018 GCA_049509815.1 Opitutales bacterium | reverse complement strand
TAGCGAAAGCCGTTCGGCAACTGCCCGAAAACCGCCGTGGCATCCGGCTTCAGGTCGCTCGCCGCCTGCGGCCAGGGCGGAGCCGGCGCTGGCGCCGGGTCGGCCGGCACCGCCGCCCATGTCAAAAACCAGAATCCTGCCAGGAACCAAAACCGCCGGGAGTATAAAAGTGTCATGCGAGTGGGGTTGCGTTTTTCGCAAAAGGTCATTGCTGTATCGGGTTCCCGCGGGCAGGGCAAACCTTCCCGGCATTCGGGCCGTTGCTGATGATCTGGTTGTACAGACTTTTGTTTCTTCCGGCGCTGATTTGTTCCCTGCCTTATTACGCCTGGCGCATGTGGCGTCGGGGCGGCTACCGGCACGACTTCCATCACCGCTTTGGCCTGATCGACCGCCCGCCCCCCAAGCCCCCGGGCGTGAAACGGGTGTGGATCCAGGCCGTGAGCGTCGGCGAAGCCCAGGCTCTCGCCCCCTTGCTGGCGCAACTGCGCCGCCCGCCCGCGAGTGAAATCGTCCTCACCACCACCACCAGCACCGCCTACCACATCATCCGCGAGAAATACGCCCGCGACGTGCTTAAGACCGGCATTTTCCCCATCGATTTCTGGCCCTTCAGCCGCAGCGCCTGGCGCCGCCTCGACCCCGACCTCGCCGTGCTCATGGAAGCCGAGCTGTGGCCCGAGCACCTCGTGCAGGCCCGCGCGCGCGGCGTGCCCGTCGCTCTCATCAATGCCCGCATCTCCGACCGCTCGTTCCGCCGCTACCGGGACCACCCCCGCGTCGCCCGCTGGATGTTCGGCCACCTTCGCCTCATCCTCTGCGCCACCCCATCCGATCTCGACCGCTTCGTCGCCCTCGGCGCCGACCCCGCGCGCACCCGCCTCACCGGCAGCCTCAAGTCCGATGTTCCGGTACCGCTTCTGCTGACACCCGCCGAACGCGCCGCCCTGCGCGAAGAACTCGGCTTCGCCCCCGCTTCAATCCTTCAACCTTCCAACCCTTCCACTCCCCTCGTCCTCCTCGGCTCCTCCACCTGGCCGGGCGAAGAAACCTTCCTCCTTGAAACCCTCCAAGCCGCGCTGGCCGCCGGCCTCGATGCCCGCCTGCTGCTCGTGCCCCGCCACGCCGAACGCCGCCGCGAAATCATCGCCCTCCTCGAAAAACAACCGCTGCCCTGGCACGCCCGCTCCACCGCGCCGCGCGCTCCGGGCCCCGTCATGATTTACCTCGCCGACACCACCGGCGAACTCGCCCGTCTCACCCAGGCCGCCGACCTCGCCTTCATCGGCAAAAGCCTCCCACCCCACGACGGCGGCCAAACCCCCATCGAGGCCGCCGCCCTCGGTGTCCCCCTCGTTTACGGCCCCCGCATGAGCAACTTCAAGGACATCTGCCGCGGCCTCGAAGAAACCGGCGCCGCCGTCCGCGCCGACGACACTCCCGCCGCGCGCGCGGCTCTCCTAACCCTGCTGCCCGACTCCGCCCGCCGCGCCCAAATGTCCGCCGCCGGCCGCGCCTGGCACGCCGCCAGCCAGGGTGCCACCGCCCGCACGGCCGCAGCCCTTGAGGAATTGCTTTAAGAGTTTGCTTCTCTTTCCCATCCGGGTTCCCCATCATTGCCTTGATGGGATAATTTTTCTTCGCTGTGACCTGCGATCTGTATCAGCGAGTGCTCGGTGGAGCTTGGCGGACCCTCGCCGACCCCGTGCGCTCGGCGCACTTGGCGGGCCGGGAAAAACGCGGCGTATTTCGCATCGTCCACGGCACCGGCTGCCTGGCGCGATGCATGATCCGATGGTCGCGGCTGCCCCAGGCTGCCTGCGCGGCAGCGACCCGGTTGCGGATAATTGCCGAAAAAGACGGTGAATGCTGGGAACGGCAATTCGACAGCCAGTCATTTACCACGTTGCAGTGGGCCGAGGACGGCGGGTTGCTGGTCGAACGCTTCGGATCGTGGGAACTGCGTTTTGCCCTCCGCGCCGACGGAGCCGCTCTCGTCTATGAGCAACGCGGAGCGCGCCTCTGCCTCGGCCCACTGCGCCTGCCGATGCCGCCCGCTTTTGCCCCGCAAGTGAAGGCCACGGAATCCTGCGACGGACCTGCGCGCGTGCATGTGGCGGTGACCGTCACCCTGCCCTTCATCGGTCTGCTCATCGGCTACGACGGCCATTTGGACGTGGAGGCCATTGGCGGATGACTGTCGCGCTCTGGTTGCTCGCGTTCCTGGGTGTCATCGGTGCCTTTGACACCCTCTACTATCACGAATGGCGCGCGCAATTGCCCGCCCAAGGTCCCTTGGCGGCGCCGGAGCTGCGCCTGCACGCGGCGCGCGATTTCTTCTACGCCGTGCTTTTTGGCACGCTGCCGTGGCTGGGCTGGCACGGGCGCTGGGTGCTGGTGCTCGCGGCGGTCATCGTCATTGAAATCATTCTCACTCTCTGGGACTTTGTCGTGGAAATCGCCGTGCGCAAACCGCTGGGCGACGTCTATGCGGGCGAGCGGGTGATGCACGCGTTCATGGGCATTGTTTATGGAGCCATGATCGCCTGTTTGATCCCGGCCATGTGGCGGTGGTGGTCGCTGCCGACCGGCCTGGTGCCCGACCCTCCCCCGGTGCCGTCACTGCTGGTCAACACGCTGTTGCTCATGGCGGCGGGGGTGTTTCTTTCCGGCGCGCGCGATTTGTACGCTGCCTTCGGATTACCTTATGGAAACTGGCCCTGGCGCCCCATCAACGCCTCCCGCTGAGCCGCCGTCCATGGTTCGGCGTCGCCTGCATCGCGCGGTTTTCGCCGGTGCCGGACTTTACAATGTCCTCTGGGGACTCTATGCGGCACTGGACCCCCAATGGCTCTTTCGTTTTGCCGGGATGCCCCTGTCGAACTATCCCCAAATTTTTGCCTGCCTCGGCATGGTCGTGGGCCTCTACGGCATTCTCTATTTTGAAGTCGCGCGGGTTCCGGAACACGGCTGGCTGCTCGCGGCCGTCGGCTTCGCCGGAAAAATTCTTGGGCCCAT
>JBEKZN010000313.1:0-3043 GCA_049509815.1 Opitutales bacterium | reverse complement strand
CCTGTCGAACGCGATCCGGTTTGCCCCGAACCATTCGACAGTGGTGCTGGGCGCGCGCGAGGAAGCGGGCCTGCTGCGGGTGTGGGTGGATGATGCCGGGCCGGGCGTGCGGGTCTCGGAACAGCCGGGGCTGTTCGTTGCGCGCCGACGCGCGGGCAAAGACGGCTCGCTGAGCCTCTACGACTGCCGGCGGGTGGTGCAGGCGCACCACGGGCTGATCACGATGCACAACAGGAATCCGCAGGGCGCGCGCTTCGAGTTTTTCATGCCGGCACTGTCCGAGCACGAAGCGACGGGAGAGCACGCGGATTTCGGCACGACCACGGCTCGCGCAGAGAGCAAGGTGGCGTGAGCGCGGGAAACGGCCGGCGCGCTCAGTCGTGGAAGTCCACGGCACCGCTGGTGACGGGCTTAACATAGCCGGCGCGAATGACGAAATCGCCGAAGTGCTCGCCGGGTTGTTTTTCGGCGGCGAAGCGCTGGAGGATGGGCGTGAGCTCGGCGACGATCTGCTCGTTGGGGACGGACTCCTTGTAGAGCTTGTTGAGGCGGGAGCCGTCGTGCGCGGCGCCGAGGTAGAGGTTGTACTTGCCGGGGACTTTGCCGACGAGGCCGATTTCGCCGAGGTAGGGGCGGGCGCAGCCGTTGGGGCAGCCGCTGGAGCGGATGTGGATGGAAGTGCCGGCGAGGCCGGCGGCGCGCACGACGTTGTCGAGTTCGTCCACGAGGTTGGGGAGGTTGCGCTCGCTTTCAGCGAGGGCGAGGCCGCAGGTGGGCAGGGCGACGCAGGCGAGGCCGCCGCGGCGCAGGCCGGTGACGCGCTCGGAGGTTTGGTCGAGGTGGTACTGTTTGAGCAGGGCCTCGATTTGCGGGCGCTTCGCGGGCGAGATGGAGGCGATGATGAGGTTCTGGTTGCCGGTGAGGCGGAAGTCGCCGTCGTGGATTTTGGCGATTGCGCGCAGGCCGAGCTTTTGTTCGCCGCGGACGCGGCCGCCTTCGATGAAGAGGGTGAGGTGGGCTTTGCCGCTGGCATCCTCGACCCAGCCGTAGCGGTCGCCGTTGTCGGTAAAGGCGTAGGGGCGGGCGGGGCCGAGTTTGTAGCCGAGGCGGGATTCGACCTCGCCGCGGAACCAGTCGAGGCCGCGGTCCTGGATGGTATATTTGAGGCGGGCGTGCTTGCGCTCGGAGCGGTCGCCGAAATCGCGCTGGACGAGGACGACTTTTTCGGCGACTTCCACGGCCTGGGCGGGGGTGCAGAAGCCGAGGACTTCGGCGAGGCGCGGGTAGGTGGCCTTGTTGCCGTGGGACATGCCCTTGCCGCCGCCGACGGTGACGTTGAAGCCGGCGAGTTTATCGTTTTCAACGATGGCGATGAAGCCGAGGTCCTGGGCGAAGATGTCCACGTCATTATCGGGCGGGACGGCGATGGAGATCTTGAATTTGCGCGGGAGGTAGTGCTTGCCGTAGATGGGTTCGACGGGGTGCGCGGGGTCATCGTCGTCACCGGAGCCGGTGTCGCCGCCGGCGACGCGCTGGTTGTCGAGCCAGATTTCGTGGTAGGCGGGAGTGCGGGGGGAAAGGTGGGCGCTGATGCGGCGGGCGTAGTCGAGCACCTCGGCGTGGACGGCGGAGAGGTGCGGGTTGGGGTTGCACATGACGTTGCGGTTGACGTCGCCGCAGGCGGCAAGGGTGTCGAGGAGGGCGTCGTTGACCTCCTTGATGCTGGGCTTGAGGTTGGCCTTGAGGATGCCGTGGAGCTGGAAGGCCTGGCGGGTGGTGAGCTTGATGGTGCCGTTGGCGTACTGGTCGGCGATGCGGTCAATTTCGAGCCATTGGGCGGGGGTGCAGACGCCGCCGGGGACGCGGACGCGGATCATGAAGATGAAGGCTTTTTCGAGCTTCTGCTTGCGGCGCTCGTTGCGGAGGTCGCGGTCGTCCTGCTGGTAGGAGCCGTGGAACTTGAGGAGCTGGGTGTCGTCCTCGCAGATGGCGCCGGTGGAGGTGTCGGCGAGGCCCTCGAGGATGGTGCCGCGGAGGTAGTGGCTGGCCTCTTTGATGGCCTCGTTTTTCGACGGTTCCTTGACGGGAGGCACGACGGTGGTGGTGGTGTCGGAACTCATGGATGAAGTAAAAAGTGAAAAGTGGAAAGTGAAAGGGAGAAGGCGGAGAGGGGGTGGTTGGGTGAACGGGAGGGTGGTTAAATGGGGGGAATGGACAATCCCAAAAACGCATGGGTTTATCTTTGGTTAATAAGGTAAGATAGTCAAGTAAAAGAAGAAGGGGTGGGTGTGACAGGATCTGGGGGAAAACTTGAAGGTTGGATTGGGTTTGATTGGGATGGATCGTCAGAGGGAGGAATGACGGGATTAAGAGAGGTAAGCGAGGCTGGATCGGCAGGGGGCGTGGAAGGATTTGATGGGTAGGCGGCGGACAGGGCAGCCAAGGCGGCGGAGGCGACGGTGGCGGCGGACGGGGCCGCGGCAGAAGAAGAGGAAGGGGAGCAGCGGTTGTAGAAGTTGGCGCGCATGAGGGCGACGCGGTCGGCGTGGCGCTTGTCTTCCTCGGCCTTGGCTTTGGCGGCGACGAGGCGTTCCTGGGCTTCGACGAGCTTTTCCTTGGCGGCGAATTCGTCGTGGAGCTGCTGCGCGCGCCAGCGTTCGTTTTTGATGCGGAGGCGGTCTTCGGCGTGGTCGCAGCGGCGGAGGCGGTTGAGGGCGGAAGCGAGGTCGATGAGGGCATGACGATGAGCGGTATTGTCTCTCGCGCGGGAGGCCACGGTTTCGAGGCAGCGGCCAAGGGCGATGGCGAGGGGGCCGGCGAGCCAGCCGGAGACGGGCGAGGGGCCGGAGTCGTCGCGCAGGCGGGCGGCTTCCTCGCGGAGATGGGTGAGCCAGGCACGGGCTTCCTGGGCGCGGAGCCAGTCGGCATAGCCGCCAAGGCGCCATTGGCTGAGGTTTTGCGGGGTGACGGGGCGGCCGTCGAACAGCGCGGCGAGGACGGCCTGGACCGCGGGGAGGGCGTTGAGCCAGGCGAGGAGGGCGGG
>JBEKZN010000312.1:0-3048 GCA_049509815.1 Opitutales bacterium | reverse complement strand
CCGACGACACCCGCCGCAGCATCAAAATCCCCGCTGCCTGCGCCATCGCCTCCACCTGCAGCACCCCCGGCATCACCGGCATCCCCGGAAAATGCCCCTGAAAATACGGCTCGTTGATCGTCACATTCTTGATCGCCACCAACTCGTTCTCGTCCACGATCTCCGCTACCCGGTCGATCATGATGAACGGGTACCGGTGCGGCAGCAAATCCAGCACCTGCCGGATGTCCAGCGACTTCGCGTCCGTCGGCACCACCTTCGTCGCCGGCGCCTTCGCCGCCCTTTTCCCGTCCTTCGCCGCCAGCAGCTTCTCCCGCAGCGCCAGCGTCAGCTTCGAATTCAGCGCGTGCCCCGGCCGCACCGCGATGATGTGCGCCTTCAACGGCGCCCCCAGCAGCGCGATGTCCCCGATGATGTCCAGAATCTTGTGCCGCACGAACTCCTCCTTGAACCGCAGCGGCTCCTTCGAAAGGATCTTGTCCCCCTTGATTACGATCGCCGAATCCAGGCTCCCGCCCTGGATTTTCCCGAGCTTCAGCAGTTCCTCGATGTCTTCGTAAATCGTAAAAGTCCGCGCCGGCGCGATCTGCGCCGCGTAACTCTCCGGATCGATGTCCAGCGACAGATGCTGCGTGTGGATCCCCCGGTCGTCCGCCGACGTGCACGTGATCTTCAACCCGTCATGCGGCAGCGCGATGATCGAACGGTTCCCCTCCGACACGCACACCGGCTCCTTCAGCGCAAAATACACCCGCTCCTTGTCCTGCTCCACCGGCTCCGCCTGCTGCAGCAAATTCACATAATGCTTCGCCGACCCGTCTAAAATCGGCGGCTCGCTCGCGTTCAACTCCACCAGCACATTGTCCACCCCCAGCCCGCTCAACGCGCTCAGCACATGCTCCACCGTGTGCACCTTCGCGTGCCCCGCCTGCAGCGTCGTTGACCGCACCAGCTCCGTCACATTCTCCACCGCCGGCTTCACCTCCGGCTTCCCGTACAAATCCACCCGCCGGAACACCACCCCGTGGTCCACCTCCGCCGGCTTGAATGTCAAATGCACTTCCTCGCCCGTGTGCAAGGCCGTGCCCTTCACCGACGCTTCGCGTAAAATCGTGCGTTGCTTCATGTTGCGTAAACTCCCGACCTTACCCGCCCCCCGCCCGTTGTAAAGCGCGGAGAACACTCTAAATTCTTGTGCTCCGTTTCCCCGTCTTTCCATCTCTTCAACCCTTCAACGCTTTAACCTTTTAACCCTTCAACTTTCCCCACCCCCATTCGTCATTCGAATTTCAACATTCGAATTTGCCCCCTCTTCCCTCTTGCCCACCCCGCTCCCACTCTTCATCCTTCGCCCCAGCTTCCCCGCGCCAATTTCCCTCCTGCACAATGGCCCGCGCCCGCACCCCTTCCCGCTCCCCCGGCTCCCGCCGCACCCGCCGCCCCGCTGCGGCCTGCCCGCTTCTTTACGCCGCCTCCGACACCTCCGCCGACCAGCTCTACTTCGGCCGCTTCTTCGCCCCCGACGCCTTCCTCGCCTTCGGCCCGCGCGACAACCGCGTCGCCGTCCTCAACGCCCTCGAATACGGCCGCGCCCTCAAGGAATCCAGCTACGACACCGTCCTGCGCCTCGAGGAATGGCTCAAAAAAGCCCGCGACACCTTCCCCCGCGCCGAGGTCAACCTCGCCCACGTCCTCAAGCTCCTCGCCAGGGAATACGCCGTCTCCAGTTTCCTCGTCCCCACCGATTTTCCCTCCGGTCTCCTCGAAAAAATCCGCGCGCTCAACCTCCCCGTCGCCGTCAACCACGGCCCCCTCTTCCCCCAGCGCGCCCTCAAAACCAAGGACGAAATCCGCGACATCCGCGAGGGCTGCGAAGCCGCCTGCGCCGGCCTCGCCGCCGCCGAGCGCACCCTCCGCCGCTCCATCACCAAAAGAAACGGACTCCTCTTTTACGACGGCCAGCCCCTCACTTCCGAACGCCTGCGCTTCCAAGTTGACGTCGCCTGCCTCGAAGCCGGCGCCCAGGCCGAAAACACCATCGTCGCCGGCGGCGATCAGGCCTGCGACCCCCACTGTCGCGGGTCCGGCCCCCTCCGTGCCGGCGAACTCATCATCGTCGATGTCTTCCCCCGCGTCTCCTCCACCGGCTACCACGGCGACGTCACCCGCACCTTCTTCAAAGGCCGCGCTCGCGAGCCCGTCCGCGCCCTCGTTGATGCCGTCCGCCGCGCCCAGAAACTCGCCCGCAAGCAAATCCGCGCCGGCATCGCCGGCGCCACCATCCACCGCGCCGTGCAGGCATTTTTCGAGGAAAACCATTTCCACACCCGCAAAAAACCCACCTACAACGAAGGCTTCTTCCACGGCACCGGCCACGGCCTCGGCCTCGAAATCCACGAGCCCCCCCGCCTCGGCCCCACCACCACCGACCGCCTCCGCGAAGGCATGGTCGTCACCGTCGAACCCGGCCTCTACTACCCCGGCCTCGGCGGTTGCCGCATTGAAGACGTCGTCCACGTCACCGCCGACGGCTGCGACCTCCTCTCCGACTTCGACTACAACTGGGAACTGCGCTAACCCACGCACGCAGCAGGACGAATGAAAACGGGAAATCCCGGCTCGTCCGCATTTCCGCGCTCTTTCCCCCGCGGCCGCCCCGCGAAATTTGTTCTTCATCCTTCATCCCTCATCCTTCATCCTTTGCTCCCTCAGTCTTAGGATTTTGAATCTTGAATCTTCCATTTTGAATTTCATGCGTCCCCTCCTCGCCAAGTTCCCCGCCCTCCGCCTCCTCGTCGTCGGCGACCTCATGCTCGATGAATACGTCCTCGGCGACGCCCATCGCCTCTCCCCCGAAGCCCCCGTCCCCGTCGTCCTCGTCGAACGCGAAACCTCCACCCCCGGCGGCGCCGCCAACGTCGCCCTCAACCTCGTCTCCTTCGGCGCCAAGGCCGAACTCTGCGGCTGGTCCGGCACCGACTCCGCCGCCACCCGCCTCCGCGCCCGCCTCGACAAAGTCGGCGTCGCCTACGACCCCCGCTTCTCCCG
>JBEKZN010000311.1:0-3064 GCA_049509815.1 Opitutales bacterium | reverse complement strand
TTCCTGTCGTGAGCGATCCCACCGAGTCATCCGCGTGCATCCATGTGAAAGGGGCACGGGAGCACAACTTGCAGAATCTGGAGTTGCGGCTGCCGCGCAACCGGCTGGTGGTGATCACGGGGGTGAGCGGGTCGGGGAAGTCGTCGCTGGCGTTCGACACGATTTACGCGGAGGGGTACCGGAAGTATCTGGAAAGCCTGTCGGTGCGGGCGCGGCAGTTGCTGGACCAGGTGCCGCGGCCGGACGTGGATTTTATCCAGGGGTTGTCGCCGGTGATTGCGATCGAGCAGCGGACGGGGGCGGGGGCAAACCCGCGCAGCACGGTGGCGACGGTGACGGAGATTGCGGATTATGCGCGGCTGGCGTGGACACTGGCGGGCGAGCAGCGGTGTCCGCTGGAAGGCGGACGGATCGAGCGGCGGACGCTGGACGACTGCATCACGCGGCTTTACCAGGAGCCGGCGGGGAGCCGGGTGGTGCTGCTGGCGCCGGGCGAGACGGCGAAGCTGGCGTTCTGGCGCGAGGAGATTCCGCGGCTGCGGCAGCGGGGGTTCACGCGCGCGCGAGTGAACGGCGAAATCCGCGAGCTGCACGAGCCGAATTTGCTCGAAGGACAGGGCCGCGAGGTGACGCTGGATTTGGTGGTGGACCGGCTTGTGCTGGAAGCGGCGCAGCGGAGCCGGCTGGCGGACTCGCTGGAGCTGGCGTTTCGCGAGGGCGGGGACCGGGCGCTGGCGCTGGTGCAAAGCGAGGCGGGCGGGCCGTGGCGGGAGGTGGCGCTGAGCCAGAAGCTGGCGTGCACGGTGTGCGGGACGGTGTATGAGGCGCTGACGCCGCGTCATTTTTCATACAACCATCCGGAAGGCGCGTGCGCGGAGTGCGGCGGGCTGGGGCGCACGCTGCAATTTCGCGACGATTTAATTGTGCCGGATCCGGACAAGGCGGTGAAGCGCGGGGCGATCAAGCCGTGGCGGTTCGGGTCGAAGGCGATGATCATCAAGCGGAATGCGATTTTGCGGCAACTGGCGGCGCAACTGCCGTTCGATCCGGAGGTTCCGTGGAAGGATTTGCCGGCGGAAACGCGGGGATATATTTTGCACGGGGCGGGCGAGCGGCTGTTTGCCTTCAAACTGCGGCCGGGCAACCACAAGCCGGAGCTGCTGCCGTTTCACGGGGTGATTGCGGATTTGGAGGAGACGCGGCGCAACACCTCGAGCGACGGGCTGCGGGCGCGGCTGATGGCGTTTCGGGTGGGTTCGGTGTGCCCGGTGTGCGGCGGGCGGCGGTTGAACGCGCGGGCGCGCGCGGTGAAGCTGCACGGGCGAAGTTTCGACGAGTTCATGGCGCAGACGGTGGACGACGCGCTGGGGTGGGTGCGCGAGATGCGCGCGGGAAGCGCGGGGCTGGCGGCGGCGGTGGACGAGGCATTGCGGGGATTGGAGCACCGGCTGAGCTTTCTGGGGGAAGTTGGATTGGGCTACCTGACGCTGGAGCGCGAGTACGGCACCCTGAGCGGCGGCGAGACGCAGCGGGTGCGGCTGGCGACGCAGTTGGGCATGGGCCTGGTGGGGGTGGTTTATGTGCTCGACGAGCCGAGCATCGGGTTGCATCCACGGGACAACCGCGCGCTGCTGAATACGCTGCTGAGGCTGCGCGACGGCGGGAACGCGGTGATCGTGGTGGAGCACGACGGCGACATCATCCGCGCGGCGGACCACGTGGTGGAGCTGGGGCCGGGCGCGGGGGTGCTGGGCGGGCGGATCATGTTTGAAGGGACGCCGGAGGAATGCGCGCGTTCCTCAAGTTCGCGGACGGGACCGTACTTGAGCGGGCGGGCGCACTTGGAAAAAGGCGGCCCGGACCGTGTGCCTGATAACCGCCGGCTGACGGTGCGCGGGGCGACGGAGCACAATTTGCAAAATGTGGACGCGAGTTTTCCGGTGGGACTGCTGACGGTGGTGTGCGGCGTGTCGGGATCGGGGAAGAGCACGCTGGTGAACGACATACTGGGATGCGCGGCGGCGTTCCGGCTGCACGGGGCGAAGGTGGTGCCGGGGCGGCACCGGGCGCTGGAAGGGCTGGAGCATTTTCAATCGGTGGTGCGGGTGGACCAGGAGCCGATCGGGCGGAGCCCGCGGTCGAACCCGGCGACGTACACGAAGATTTTCGATTTGCTGCGGGAATTGTTCGCGCAGTGTCCGCTGGCGAAGGTGCGCGGGTACAAGGCGCGGCGGTTTTCGTTCAACGTGCGCGGCGGCCGGTGCGAGCGGTGCCAGGGCGACGGGGTGATCCGGCTGGACATGCAATTTCTGGACGACGTGCACGTGGAGTGCCCGAGCTGCCGTGGGCGGCGCTACAACCGCGAGACGCTGGAGGTGCGTTTCAAGGGGTTGAACATCGCGGACGCGCTGGAATTGTCGGTGGCGGAGGCGCTGACACAGTTTCGCGCACAGCCGCGTTTGCTGGAGAAATTGCAGACGCTCGACGCGGTGGGGCTGGGTTATCTGAAGCTGGGGCAGCGGGCGGACACGCTGTCGGGCGGCGAGGCGCAGCGGTTGAAGCTGTCGCTGGAATTGAGCATGCGGCAGCAGGGTGGGACGCTGTATTTACTGGACGAGCCGACGACGGGGCTGCATTGGGAGGACATCCAGCGGCTGATGGATTTGCTGTTCAAGTTGCGGGATGCGGGAAACACCGTGGTGGTGATCGAGCATCATCTGGACGTGGTGCGGCTGGCCGACTGGGTGCTGGAGCTGGGGCCGGAGGGCGGGCGCGCGGGCGGCAAGCTCGTCTATGCGGGCGCGCCGGCGGGGCTGGCGGGAACGGATTCGCCTACGGGAAGATGTTTGGATCCGGCGGCGCTCCGTTCGGCATCAACGAGTCGCCACCGTTGACGGGCGGGGCGGAAAGGACGTCGCCGGTGGGCGGGGCGGGGGCTTGGTCGGCGGCGGCGGTGTGGGAAGGGCCCATGACCGGGTGGATGTAGAGGATGACGTAGCCGTACAAAACAATGGGGCGCGCGGTGCTGCCGGGATGGGGCGGGGCGGCGCGTTCGGAAGTGGGC
>JBEKZN010000310.1:0-3067 GCA_049509815.1 Opitutales bacterium | reverse complement strand
GGTTTGGCGATGACGGCGCAGGCGGCGGACGTGGAGGTTTACGGGACGACGTACCGGCCGCTGGAGGACGTGGCGGCGCAATTCGGGCTGCGGGCCACGTGGATCACACCGGAGAAGACGATGGCGTTGAAGGGCCAGTACAGCACGCTGGATTTCACCGTGAACGAGCGGGAGATGCACTTGAATTACCAGCCGGTGGCGTTTGGGTCGCCGGTGATTTACTACAAGGGGGAGCTGTGGATTTCGAAGAAGGACGCGGAGAAGAACATCGGGCCGCTGCTGGCGCCGCTGACGCTGCCCAATCCGCCGGCGCTGCACCGCATCGTGCTCGACCCGGGACACGGCGGCAAGGACCCGGGCGGCGAGAACCTGGCGCTGGGGGTCAACGAGAAGGTGAACACGCTGGATGTGGCGTTGCGGCTGGCGAAGATTTTGCGGGCGCAGGGGTATGAGGTGACACTGACGCGGCAGGACGACCATTTTGTGGAGTTGAAGGAGCGCGCGGCAATCGCGAACGCGGCGCGCGGGGATTTGTACATCAGCATGCATTTCAACATCGCGGCGGATCCGGCGGTGAACGGGATTGAGACGTATGTGCTGACGCCGGCGGGGCAGCCGTCGAGCGGCCGGACGGACTTGCAGCCGACGGACAAGGTGGTCCTGCCGAACAACCGTTATGACGGGTGGAACGCGGTGGCGGGGTTTTCGGTGGAGTGGGCGGCGACGCACGAGTTGCAGGCGAACAACCGCGGGTTGAAGCGCGCGCGGTACGCGGTGTTCACGGATCTGCAGATGCCGGGGATGCTGATCGAGGGCGGTTTTTTGACGAACACGACGGAGGGGCGAAAAATCGCGACGGCGGCTTACCACGAGCAACTGGCGCAGGCGATCGCGGACGGGATTGCGCTGTATGCGAAGACGCTGGAGAAGGCGCACGCGGCGGCGGCGGGCAAAGGGTGAGGGAGCGGGGTTTTGAGATTGCCAAGGGGGGCGGGGCGCGGCACGTTTTTGGCGGCAATGGATTCTGCCCTCCCGCATGCGGGAAAACCGCCCGGTTTCGCCGGCGCTGATGACTCCTACCCGTAACACCAAGGGTTCATCATGCGCTTCTTACTCACCTCGACGCGGCTGGCGTATGCGCGGACGCTGTTTTTCTTTTCGGTGGGCGGGGCGCTGGGGACGCTGCTGCGGGCATTCTGTAATACGGAGATTCCGCACGATACGTGGCCGTGGAACACGCTGACGGTGAATTTGCTGGGGTCGCTGTTGATCGGGCTGATTTTGGAGGCAGGGGAGAAGCTGCATGCGCATGTGCGGGCGTTTCACGCGGTGGGGTTTTGCGGTGGGCTGACGACGTTTTCGGCGTTTGCGGTGGAAGTGGTGCGGATGATCGAGGCGGGGCATCCGGGGATGGCGGCGGTGTATGTTATGGTGTCGGTGACGGGGTGCATTTTGGCGGTGTACGCGGGTTTCCGGGTGACGGGGTTGTGGCCGGCGGGGCGGCTGGGAAGGGGGAAGGCGTCGTGAATCCGGCGTGGGAGATTTTGCTGCTGGCGGGGGGCGGGGCGCTGGGGTCGGCGCTGCGCGGGTGGCTGGGCGAGCGGTTTGCGACGCTGCTGCCGTGGACGACGCTGTTCATCAACGTGACGGGGTCGTTTGCGGCGGGGTGGCTGGCGGCGCAGACGACGGGGAAGCCGGGCGAGGAATGGCTGTGGGCATTCGGGCTGGTGGGGATTTGCGGGGGCTACACGACGTTTTCGACGATGGCGTTCCAGTCGCTGGTGATGTGGCGGGAGCGGCGGGGCGGGCGGCTGGTTTTTTACCTGGCGGTGACACTGGCGCTGGGGTTGGGCGCGGCGTGGGCGGGGCTGGCGGCGGGGGCGAAATAGAATTCAGAATGGGGAATTCAGAATGCAGAAGCGGCGGACTGGGATGCAAAGCCAGAAGGACAGTACTGGGGGAAGCGGGATGAATGGCGAAGGAGCGGGCTTGTCGGCGGAGATCGGGGGATAATAAGTTGACAATGCGCAGCGGGGGGTCAAATCATCCGGCGATTCGGCCAACGCTGAAAGGGGAGTTTTTTCGGGGCAAGTCATGAATTATCGCGAGCGTTATTATGCCAGGTACGCCTCGGTGGTGAAAGGGGTGATAGCGGCGCCGACGCCAGCGGAGGCGGATTATGAAGTGGCGCCGCGGGACACGACGTTGCGCGGATGGCTGCCGGCGGACAAGCAGGCGGCGATCCTCGACCTGGCGTGCGGGCACGGGCTGCTGCTGTGGTTTTTCGCGCGGCGCGGCTACGGCAACGTGGAGGGGGTGGACATCAGCGCGGAGCAGGTGGCGCTGGCGCGGCAATTGCATCCGAAGGTGGAGTGCGCGAACGGGCTGGAATTTCTCCGGGCGAAAGCGGGCCACTATGATTTAATCCTGGCGATGGATATCATCGAGCACCTGACGAAGGACGAGGCGCTGGATTTTCTGGCCGGCGCGTGGGCGGCGTTGAAGCCGGGCGGGCGGCTGGTGGTGCAGACGCCGAACGCGGCCAGCCCGATGCGCGGCGAGATTTACCACGGGGACTTCACCCACGAGGTGTGTTATGCGCCGCGCATGCTGGGGAAGGTGATGACGCTGTCGGGTTTCGAGAATTATGAGGCCCGGGAGATTCCGCCGTATGCGCGGGGGCTGAAGTCGGCGGTGCGCGGGCTGCTGTGGAAGCTGCTGCGGCTGAAGATCGTGGTTAGCAATTACATCGAAACGGGCGAGCCGGGCGGCGGGGTTTACACGCGGGTGTTTCTGGCGTCGGCGATCCGGCCGCGGTGAGGGGCGGATTGGTTTAGCCGAGCGGACTACGGATTCATTCGATTAAAATATTCTGAAATCACTTCATTGTTTGCTTCCGCCCGGGTGGCGCTGGTTCCAAAAACAAGTTCGGTTTTTCCCTCTTTCAGCTGTTGGAAGGCGGCGGCCACAAAATCGCCCACGGAGGGGTGTCCATCGTGCAGGCCTTTTCCGCCGAGGTCGGTGTTCAAGGCGGGCGGAATCATTTCAATGACTTCCAGGCTGGTTG
>JBEKZN010000031.1:0-9951 GCA_049509815.1 Opitutales bacterium | reverse complement strand
GACCAGCCCGTCCCCACCCTCCGCCGCTGGCGCGCGGAAATGGCCCCTGGCGCCCGACTCGCGGTCGGCCTTCTGCTGCCCGGCACCTTCGCGGAATTGGAATCGCTCCTGCCCGAAGCCCCGCCTGTACGTTGGCGCCCCGCGCGCGAATGGGAAAACCTCCTGCGCGACGCCGGCTTCCGCCTTGAGCGCACCGAAACGTGGGAACACATCTCGCTGCACCCCTCTGCCTTGGATTTCCTGCGTTCCGTCCATGCCATGGGCCTCGCGCCTCGTCGCGCTGTCGGCTCCGGCCGCCTGCGTTCGGCCCTATGCGCCTACGATCAGCGCTTCGCCGAGCCCGGCGGCGTGCGCGCCACCTGGCGGGCCTGGCTCGCGCGCGCCACCGTCGTTTGACGATCGTGCTGCCCGCTGTTATTTGCTTTTGACATCCCCCGCCTCTGCGGGGAAAATGCTTTTTCCTTCGCACGCCTGCGCTACCTCTTCTACGCTTTTCCCAATGTTCGCCTTTCTCGGTAAAATTTTCCCGTTTCTCACCAACGACATCGGCATTGACCTCGGCACGGCGAACACCCTGGTGTACGTCAAGGACAAGGGCATTGTCCTGCGCGAGCCGAGTGTCGTCGCCGTGTTCACCAACACGAAAAAAGTCCGTGCCGTCGGCCTCGAGGCCAAGCAGATGCTTGGCCGCACCCCTGGCAACATCGTCGCCATGCGCCCCATGAAGGACGGCGTCATCGCTGACTTCGGCGTCACCCAGGAGATGCTCCGGCACTTTATCAAGAAAGTCACCCACCCGCTGCGTCTCAATCCCCGCGTCGTCGTCGCCGTTCCCTCCGGCATCACCGAAGTCGAGCGCCGCGCCGTCCGCGACTCCGCCTACAGCGCGGGCGCCAGCGATGTGCTTCTGCTCGAGGAGCCGATGGCCGCGGCCATCGGCGTCGGCCTGCCCATCGAGGAGCCCGCCGCCAACATGATTGTGGACATCGGCGGCGGCACCACCGAAGTCGCCATCATCTCCCTCGCGGGCGTCGTCTATTCCAAGAGCATCCGCGTCGGCGGCGACGAGATGGACAACGCCATCATCAACTACATGAAGCGCGCGTATAACCTGATGATTGGCGAGCGCACCGCCGAGGAAATCAAAATCACTGTCGGCTCCGCCTACCCGCTCGAGCAGGAGCTCACCATCGAAGTCCGCGGCCGCGATTCCGTCGCCGGCTTGCCCAAAACCCTCCGCATCACCTCGCAGGAAATTCGCGAATGCCTCAGCGACACCTTCAACTCCATCATCGAAGTCGTCCGCTCCGCCCTCGAACGCTGCCCGCCCGAACTTTCCGCCGACCTCGTTGACCGCGGCATTGTCCTGGCCGGCGGCGGCTCCCTCGTGCGCAACCTCGACCGCCTCCTCAGCGAAGCCACCGGCCTGCCCGTCATCCTCTCCGACGACCCCCTCAGCGCCGTTGCCAACGGCACCGGCACTGTGCTCGAGAATCTCGACGAGTGGCTCCGGAACATGTGACGCCTGCGCGTCGGCCGGCCCGCCGCCAACCTTCCGCCCGCCTTGGCCTCCCCGCGCGTCAGCCAACTTCGCCCGCTCCTGCTGCTCGCGGTCTTTCTGACCGTCTGGTGGCTGGCGCCGGTGCTCGTGCGCACTTTTTCCAAGTCCGCCTTTTATGAATTTCAGTCGCCCGCCTGGTTCGCCTATTCCCACCTCAAGGACCTCCAGCAATTCTGGGGCCTGCGCGACCACTCCCGCGACGACCTGCTCGCTGCCGGACGTGACCTCGCCCGCGACAACGCCGCGCTCACCCTCCAGCTCCAGCAAAACGACGCCCTGCCCCAGGAACTGGCCCAGCTCGAATCCCTCCTTCGCCTCCCGCCTGCGCAAAATTTCCGCTACGAAGTTGCCCGCGTCATCCGGCGCGACCAAACCGCCTGGTGGCAGCAGCTCATCATCCGCAAAGGCGCGCGCGACGGCCTCGCCCCCGGCCAGGGCGTCGTCTTTTCCGGGGGCGTCGTCGGGCGCGTCAAAGACGTGTACCCAGGCACCGCCATCGTGGAACTGATCAGCAGCCCCGAATTCCGCGTCGCCGCCAACCTTGATGACGACCCCCGCCCCGTCATCTTTCAAGGCGGCGAAGCTCCGCCCCTCGGCTCGCCCCAGGGCGAAGTCCGCGATGTCGCGCCTGACTTTGCCATCTCGCCCGCCAATCCCGTACGCCTCGTCACCTCGAGCCTCGGCGGCGAATTTCCCCAAGGATTAACCCTCGGCTGGGTGAACCGCCTGATGCCCGGCAGCGACGGCCTTTTCCAGTCCGGCCCCGTCCGCCTCGACTCGGACCTCTCCGGTCTGCTCGAAGTCGCCGTGCTCGTCCCGGTCAACCCTCCGCCCGCCACCCCGCCATCCCCATGAACACCGACTGGCGCTGGCTGCCTCTCGCCGCTTGCAACGTCCTGTTGCTGGCCCTCGCCGCCATGGTCAATGACGGCCTCGCGCCCTGGAACATTTCCCTCCTGCTCGCCGGACCGTGCATGGTTTGGGCCTCTTTGCGCCTGGGCCCGGCCGGCTTGGTCGGCTGCGCCTTCGTCAGCGGGCTCGCCGGTGAATCCACCTGGCCCACGCCGCCGGGATTTTTGGTCACCCTCTTCGCCTTGGGCGCGTTTGTCGTCGTGGGCTCGCGACCGTGGCTCGGGCGCGCCTCGCGACCCTACCAGGTCGCCCTCGCTTGGCTGCTCAACGCCCTGTACTTCGCCACTCTCACCGTATGGGCTGCCACCCACGGCGCAGACACGGCTTTTTGGGAACGCGCTGCCGTGGATTTTTGTCTTTCTCAGATAATTGTATTACCCGTAGCGTTGTGGTTTTTCTCTTTTCAGGAAAGCATCCTCCGGCTCGCCGGACTGCCCGTCGCTCAGGAACCCGCCTCGAGCCTGTGAACGCCTTCGTCACGGTTTACCAGCGCCGCCACGCGCGCATCGCCGTTCTGGCCGGCCTCATCGCCGCGCTCTTCGGCGTCCTCATCGCCGGACTCGCCCGGCGCCAGCTCTGGGAAAAACCCGCCTACGATGAAATGGAGCAGCGCCAAATCCTCCGCCGCGTCCTCCAGCCCGGCCCGCGTGGCGACATCCTGGACCGCAATGGCCGCCTTCTCGTCGGCAACCGCGCCCGCTACTCCGTCGTTCTGTATGTCAACGAACTCCGCGACGAATTCCGCCGCGAGTTCCTCCGCCTGCGCGACAACTGGCTCGCCAGTCGCGGCGACGACACCTCCGAAGCCCGCCGTACCACCAACAGCGACGCCCTCCAGCGCCAGGCCCGCCTCAACGTCGCCCTGCGCTACCTCAACCAGGCCAACGCCATCCTCGGCCGGCCCGCGAAAATGGACGACCAAGCCCTCAAGGCCTTTGCCGACGATTTTGAAAACCACTTCCAGCAAAACCTCGCGCTCCCTTTCATCCTCATCAACGACATCGACATCACGGAATACGCCCGCTTCAACGAGCAAATGCCCGTTGTATCGCCCATGCAGACTTATGCCGCCGCAGCCCGCTACTACCCCTACGGCTCCCTTGCCGCCCACGCCCTCGGCTATGTCGGCATTGACGACGAAGCCCCCGCCCCCGGCGACGATCTCCCCGGCGACAACCTTCGCACTTTCGACATCCCCGGCAAAGCCGGCCGCGAGGGCATCGAACAATACCACAACGCCCAGCTCCGCGGCGTCACCGGCGGCGAAATCTGGATTGTTGACCCCGGCGGCTTCCTTTACCAGCGCGTTCAAAGCCGAACCCCCACCCCCGGCCACAGCCTCCGTACCAGCCTCGACCTCGACCTCCAGCGCGCCGCTGACGACGCCCTCGGCGACAAAACCGGCGCCGTCGTCGCCCTCGACGTCCGCACCGGCGAAGTCCTCGCCATGGCCAGCCACCCCGACTACGACCTCAACGACATGATTGACTACGCCACCCGCAGCGCCACCGCCTATGCCAATGACCAAAACGGCGCCTGGCTCAACCGCGCCACCGAAGGCCTCTACCCACCCGGCTCAACTTTCAAGCTCGTCGTCACCTGCGCCGGCCTGCGCGCCGGCATCCTCGACGGCAACACCACCCAGAACTGCGGCCCCACGCTCCTAATCGGCAAACGTGCCTTCAAGGAAGACAACGATTTGGGCTACGGCGTCGTTAACCTCGTCAAAGCTATTCAGGTCAGCAGCGATGTCTTTTTCTACCAACAAGGCATCAATATAGGCCCCGATCGCATCGCTGCCGAAGCCCGCCGCTTCGGCCTCGATCAGCCTACCCACATCGATCTTGAGGAAACCCACGCCATGAAAGTCCCCGACCCGCTCTGGAAACAAATCCATCATCCCTTCGGCGAAAGCATCTGGACCGATGGCGATACCGCTATGATGGCCATCGGCCAAAGCTACCTCCTCGTCACCCCCCTCCAAATGGCCTGCCTCGTCGCCTCCATCGCTCGCGACCAAACCCGCACCAGCCCCACCCTCCTCTACGACCCCGGCCGCGACCCCGCCGAAGTCAACGCCGGCGGACAGCCCCTCGGCCTCACCCCCGCCGAACGCCAACTCCTCTTGGACGGTATGGAGCGCGTCGTCACTCTGGGTACCGGCCGCCTGGTCCGCGTCCCTGGCGTGCGCGTCGCTGGCAAAACCGGCACCGCCCAGGTCGTCGTCAAAGGCAACGACAACTTCACCATCGCCTGGTTTGTCTGCTTCGCCCCCATTGACGACCCCCGCATCGCCGTCGCCGTCGCCGTCGAAGGCACCGACCCCCACGACAACTACCACGGCGGCACCATCGCCGGCCCCATTGCCGCCGCCGTGCTTAACACCTATTTTAGACTCCACCCCCAGACCGCGGCCAAATGACTGAACTTCCAACGCCAATTTTCCGCCGCCAGAAATTACCTTGGCCTTCGTCGCAGGGGCTTGATATGAACGCTAGGACGCAGGCGTGCCTGTTTCATTCAATACGATGAAAATCGCCGAAAAACCGGAGTCGAATACCATTCTCAAGGAAGATGCCGCGTTCCATGCCTGGTATCGCTTCGTGTTGTCTTATCCGCCCCACTTGGTGAGAAAATATATCGGCGTGTTCGGACTGTCCGATCCCAAGATGCTCTGCGACCCCTTTTGCGGCACGGGCACAACCCTTGTGGAGGCAAAAAAACTGGGCGTTCCCTCCATCGGCTGCGAAGCCCATCCCTTCGCCGCGATGGTTTCCCGGGTAAAATGTAACTGGCGCCTGAACATCTCAACTCTCAAAAAGCTTCAGGCGCAAATCGCCCATCGAGCGGAAAAAGAATGCTCACGACACTCCCTGCCTCCGCATTCATTGGAAGCTGCTTTGCTTCATGAAGAGACAAAACCATTAAATGGCTATGCCCTGGAATCAGATCGCTTGGCCATGATTCCGCTGGGTTTTATGAGTGACCGTCCGCTTGGACGCCTGTTGATTCTGCGACACATGGTGGACGTCGTGACCAAAAATGAGCCACGCGCCTTCCGCGAGTTCTTCTATGTCGCTTTTGCTCACGTCGTTACCAACGGGGCCGGTAATTTCGCCTTCGGCCCGGAGATTTACCGCACCAAGCCCAAAATTGACTATGACGTCGTCGGCCATTTCGCCAGACACGCATCCTCCATGATCGCAGATTTGGAAAAGGCCGCTTCTGTCCCGGGTCAGGATGTCGCGGCTCGCGTCATCGAAGGCGATGCCAGAGACTTAAAAAAGCTTCCTGACCGCATTGACGCCGTCATCACTTCTCCGCCCTACCCAAACGAGAAAGACTACACCCGCACTACCCGCGTGGAGTCCGTCCTGCTCGGGTTCGTGTCGGATCGCGCCCAGTTGCGCAGCGTTAAAAACAATCTTCTGCGCTCCAACACTAGGAATGTCTTCTCTTCCGATGACGACGCAGTAGAAGTGGCCGGCTTTGATTCCATCCGCAAAGTTTGCGAACAAATCGAAAACCGTCGAATCGAACTCGCCAAAACCAGCGGATTTGAGCGGCTGTACCACAAAGTCGTGGCCCATTATTTTGGCGGCATGAAACAGCATTTTCGCGCTCTTCGGCTCAAACTCCAATCCAAAGCCAAACTGGCCTATGTAGTCGGCGACCAATACTCCTTTTTGATGGTTCCCGTCCGCACAGCCACGCTGCTGGCCGAAGTTGCCGAATCGGAAGGCTTCCGAGTGGCCGGAATTGACTTGTGGCGTGAACGCATTGGCACCAAGGTACGCAACAGTCTCACGGGTCAAAAAGTGATCCGGATTCGCGAAGAAGTGCTTAGATTGGAGCTCCCCTAATGTCCGACCATTCCGACAACGCCTACGATCGGCTTTTGGCGGCGCTTTTTCAAAAACGCTGGAAAAAAGGCGTCGACGAAATTCCCTTCACCAAAGACGATATGATTGATGCGGCGGCCCAACTTGGGCTGCGCATTAAAAATTTGGCTGATGTGCTTTACACCTACCGGTCCCGCCGCGTGTTTCCGCCATCCGTTGTGTCAAAAGGGAATTGGATTTTGGCCGCCAAGGGATCCGGCAAGTACGCCTTTGTTCGTGTCGCGCAAGCCGCTACGGTCGAAATTCCGTCCACTCTCAAGCTTTACCCCATTCCTTATGCGGTTCCTGAAATCGTCGCGATGAATCTGGCCAACGACGAACAAGGACTGCTCACCATCGTACGGTATAACCGGCTGCTGGACGTGTTCACCGGTCTGGCCTGCTTCCACCTTCAAAGCCATGTCCGCACACAAATAACGGGACACGGCCAGGTGGAAATCGACGACCTTTATGTGGGTGTTGACAAGGATGGCCGCGGTTATGTTCTGCCGGTCGAAGGCAAGTACCTCGGCGAGTCCCTCGGCATTGACAAAGCGGTGGCCCTCTCGCTCTTTGCGCTGGCTAAATTTCCCAAATTGATTTGCCGTCCGATCGCCGCCGTTCGTCAGGCACCAGACGTCATCGCCTGCATTGAGTTCGAACCCGCTTCGGACATCGCCAAAGTTTCTGTGCGCGATATTCGTCGCTATCAATTGGTCAAAGAATCCTAATGCTGACATACTTGCCTGTGCGTTCTTAACCTCCCTCCACCTATGGTCGCCGTCCACTCCACCATGCTCCCCCTGGGCACCGCCGCGCCCGACTTCACCCTCCCCGATGTCGTCACCGGCCGCACCGTCCGCCTCGCCGATTTCGCCGGCTCGCCCGCGCTCCTCGTCGCGTTCATCTGTAACCACTGCCCCTACGTCATCCACCTGCGCACCCCCCTCGCCGCCCTCATCAAGGAATTTCAGCCCCGCGGCCTCGCCGCCGTCGCCATCAGCAGCAACAACATCACCAGCCACCCCGCCGACGCCCCCGAAAAAATGGCCCAGCTCGCCGCCGACTGCGCCTTCACCTTCCCCTACCTCTACGACGAATCCCAGGCCGTCGCCCAAGCCTACCACGCCGCCTGCACTCCCGATTTCTACGTCTTCGACGCCGCCCGCCGCCTTGCCTACCGCGGCCAGTACGACGACTCCCGCCCCGGCAGCAATCGCCCCGTCACCGGTGCTGACCTCCGCGCCGCCCTCGAAGCCGTGCTCGCCGGCCGTGCCATTCCCGCGGGCACCCAAAAACCCAGCATCGGCTGCAACATCAAATGGAAACCCGGCCTCGAACCCGCCTGGTTTACCCGTTAAACCCCCGTCGCCAAGGCTTGAAACCCCGCCCGCCGTCGCCTAGCATCTTGCTCCTACCCCTTGCTCCCATGAATACCCACCCCATCGCCCCTCGCTTTCGTTTGCTAACTCTCATTCTCGCCGCTGCTCTCGGCGGTTCCGCGCTCGCCTATGCCCAGTCGGACTCGGGCGACACCAGCAACGACCAGCCCAAGCAGGACCAGGATTACAGCCTCGTCGTCCACCGCGTTGAAAGCACCAACAACGGCGACACCAACGGCGCCCACAAAATCCTCAACAACTCCGACGTCTTCTACCGCATCCACGTCTTCAACGCCAGCTCCGCCCCCGCCAACGCCACCATCAATTACACCATCTTCGACAAAACCAACATCGACCGCAGCGGCAACTCCCAGGAAAAAGTCACCAACGTCACCGGCACCGAAAACTTCATCATGCCGCCCCATTCCAACAAGGTCATCGACACCAAGGCCGCCTCCGGCCGCGAACTCAAATACCACGGCACCGACAACACCGTCACCGGCCAGGTCATGGGCATATATGTTGAAATGATCGTTGACGGCAAGAAAGTGGACAGCCACGAAAGCCCGCCGGGCATCCGCGCTCAAATGCGCAAAAACGAAAAGCAGGACGACCAGCCCGGCCTCGGCGGCGGCCAGGCCTGAGGCGCTTTTCCCCTGTAGCCATTCGCTGATGTCCGACAGCCGCAGTTCGGACCCCTCACCCCGCCTGCGCTACTTCTCCTTCATCTCCAGCACCCCGTTCCAGTCCGCCGGCGGCGGGTCCGCCTTCATCTCGTCGCACCACTCCTGCATCAGCTCCGAAGGATTGTGCGCCACGCCCGCATCACGCCCGGGCTGGAGCGGCTCCAGTTTCTGCGCCTCGGCAAAGAGCGCCTTGGCCTCGTCCCATTTCTGGGCGAAATACAATTCCAGCGCCTGCTCAAACAATTCGACGCACCGCACCGTCTCCGCCGCCGCCTCCGCGTGCAGCGCCACAATCTCGTGCACCTCCACCGGCTGCGTCTTGCCCTTCACCACGATTTTGTTCAGCCGGCGGAACAGCACCCCGCCCCCCTGCGCCTCGGCCGCCTTCCGCGTGTCCTCCGTGCACATCGAATACACGCCGAACTGCTTCGCCCCGCTCTCGCAGCGCGCCGCCAGGTTCACCGTGTCGCCCATCATCGTATAATTGAACCGGCTCGCTGAACCCATGTTGCCCACGATGGTCTCGCCCGTGTTCAGGCCGATCCGCATCCGCATTTTATGGACGCGCTCCGGCCACTTCTCGCCCTCGCCCGCCCACTTCTGGCGCAATTCGCCCAGCCGCGCGTGCATCCGGCATGTTGCCACGCATGCGCGCAACGCGTGGTCCTTCAAGTCCACCGGCGCCCCATACATCGCCACAATCGCGTCGCCGATGTATTTGTCCAGCGAGCCCCGCTCCGCCTGCAGGATGTCCGTCATCGCCGTCAGGTATTCGTTCATCAAATCAGTCAGCTTGGCCGGCGCCAGCACCTCGGAAAACGTCGAAAACCCCTGCACGTCGCTGAAAAAACAGGTGATCACCACATTGTGGCCGCCCAACTGCGGCTCCTTGCCCGACTCCACCATGTCGTTCACCACTTCCGGTGCGAGGTAGGTGCCGAACATCCCCTTGATTCGCTTCTTCTGCTTCTCCTCGTCAATCAGCCGCACAATCGCGCCCGCGAATGCCGACGTGAATGCCGACGCTGCCGGCACCACCAGCGGCAGCACTAGGTTGAACTTCGCAAACGCTTCCAGCACCCCGTAAACGTACCCGCCCAGCACCAGCAGCGCTCCCAGCTTGGCCAAGGTCGCCCCGCGCCGGTTGTACATCGCCAGCGCGCCCACCAGCGCCGTCAGCCCGAATTGCAGCGCCGGATTAACCCACCCGGGCGGCCGCCGGATGTATTCGCCCGAAAAAAACGTCTTCAACAAATTGCCGTACACCCCCACCTCCGGCACCGGAATCGCGTCGAACGGCGTCGGCGAAAGGTCCTTCAACGTGTCGTCCACCGGCCCGATCAGCACGATTGCATCCTTGAATCGCTGGAAAAACGTCTTGGCCGCGGCCTTTTGCGCCTCTGTTCCGCCTTCCAGTGCCGTCGCATTGATCGGTACCAGCAGGGCGCTCACCCGCGGGTTGTACACGCTCATCCAATGCGAAAACCAGTTCACCTCGACCATTTGCTGGTCCTTCAGCGGAATGTGCA
>JBEKZN010000309.1:0-3079 GCA_049509815.1 Opitutales bacterium | reverse complement strand
CGGAACCGCGCCCGCCCCGTGAACAACCGCCACGTCGCCACCGTGATCTCCCCTAAAAATGAAAAAATCTCCTTTCCCTCCTTCGCCACGATCAGCGCCTCGTCCCCGATCCGCGCAAACAACGGCGCCCGGTCCGCATGCGGCCGCACGTCCGCCGCCTCCGGCACCGACGTCGCCAGCGTCAGCAAATTCCGCGGCCCCTCCGTCAGGCTCGCCATGTCGAACGTCGTCTTCGTCGTCGCGCACAAATCGTGGCACTTCAGCAAAAACGTGATCAGCGCCGTGTCGTATTCCTTCACCCCCGCCAAATCGAAACTCAGCTTCGCCGGCGGCTTCTGCGCCATCTCCGCCCGCACCGCCTCCGTCGTCGGCAGCCCCCGGTGCTGCAACGTCCACTGCCCCGTCAGCCGCACCCGCAGGTCGCTCCCCTCCCGCGCCATCACGAGCGCCTCCCCCGCTGCGGTTGCTGATTCGGTATGATTCATTCGATAATGCCTTCGGTCTTGAAAACCGCGCACCCTTTGCGCCTAGTCTTGAAAATGCAACCCCCGCCCGCGCCTATCAAGGCCATTCTCTACGACCTCGACGGCACGCTCATCGACCATTTCGGCGCGATTCATGGCGCCATCGCCTTTGCCCAGCAGCAACTTGGCCTCCCGCCCTCCTCCTACGAAAAAGTCCGCGCCACCGTCGGCGGCGGCATCGAACTCACCCTCCAACGCCTCCTCGGCCCCCAACTCGCCCCCGCCGCACTTCCTCTCTACCTGCGCCACTTCGACGAAATCATGCTCGACCACCTCTGCCCGCTCCCCGGTGCCGCCTCGCTTCTCCAGCAACTCCACGCCCGCGGCCTCCGCCAGGCCGTCCTCACCAACAAAATCGGCGCATCCGCCCGCACCCTCCTTCACCACCTCGGCTGGGACCGGTGGCTCGAACTCATCCTCGGCGCCGACGACACCCCCTGGCGCAAGCCCATGCCCGAATTCACTCGCCACGCCCTCGAAAAAATTGCCGCTGCGCCCGAAGCAACCATCCTCATCGGCGATTCCACCTTCGACATCGCCACCGCCCACAACGCCACCCTCCGCTGCCTCGCCGTTGCCACCGGCTCCCACACCCGCGACCAACTCCTCGCCAACCAGCCGCCTCCTGACGCCGTCTTCGACGACCTCGTCCAACTCGCCGCCGTAACCTTCCAAATCTCCCCTTGACTCACTGTCCTCCAACCAGCCGGCGCCCATCGCGCGCGCCCACCCGCGGAATTCCACTCCTGCGTGAAGCTACGTTTGCTCTTCCGCCGCGCCGTCCAACTCCGCCCTATTCTTGATTCGCGTTATGATACGTTGGCGTAACGGCAGTTAACGCCGATTAGCCGCCCGCTCGCGCGTCGCGCGCATAAAAATACGCCGCTCACCCGTAATTTTTTGCGCATTATTGACGATAAGAAAAGACGCTCCGCGCGGAGAATTCCCGGGCAAAAATGCTTGGCCGGCGTTTGTTTTCCAGCGGCTGCGTCTGTATGCTCCAAGATCCGGTCGCTGCTCCAACCCTTGGCCAGCCCACGCCACGCTGGGTTTGGCTTGCCGTGGTCGCGCTCCTCGCCCTCTATGCCAGCCTGACCCTCAGCGCCTCGATGCAAAAAGGCGTTTCGTTCGACGAAACCGAACAGTTGGGCGTCGGCTACGACATTTGGCTTCATCACGACTTTCGCATGGAGGGCGCCAACGGCGACTTCGTCAAACGCTGGGCCACCCTCCCCTTCCTGATCACCCAGCCGGCCTTTCCCGGCACCGACGAACAGAACTGGCGCGAAGGCCTGCCCTACGGCCTCGGCCATCGCTTCCTCTTCCAAAGCGGCAACTCGCCCGAATACCTGCTCCTTCAGAGCCGCCTCATGATTGTTCTGCTCGGCCTCGCCACCGGCCTGCTCGTCTTTGGCTGCTCCCGCGAAATTTTCGGCCCTGTCGGCGGCCTGCTCTCCCTCTCCTTGTTCGTCTTCTGTCCCCACATGCTCGCGTACGGCGCTCTGGTCTCGACTGAAATGTCCGTCTGCCTCGCGCTCCTTGGCTCCATCTGGTCCATCTGGCGGCTGCTGCAGCAAGTCACCTGGGGCCGCCTTTTTCTCAGCCTGCTGTTTCTCGCCCTCCTCTTCCTTTGCAAGTTGTCGGCGATGGTCATTTTCCCCATCGCTGCCCTGCTCATCGGCGTGAAACTCCTTTCCCGCCGCCCGCTCCAGTGGCGCCTCTTCCGGCCGCGCACGATCCATTCGCGCGCCGCCCAGGCCGGCATCTTTTTCGCCCTCTTTCTCGTTCACGGCCTCTGGTGCTGGACCTGCCTCTGGGCCCATTACGATTTCCGCTACGCTTCCAGCCCCAACCCCGCCGACCCCGCCATCGCCTCCTGGCTGCCCGCGAATCTGGCGCCGGTCGCCCAGCCCTGGCGCGATCTCTTGTCCTGGAGCCGCGACACGCATTTGCTTCCCGCCGGCTACCTCGACGGCATTCAAATGCTCCTCGCCGAAAAACAGGCCCGCCTCTCGTTCTTCGACGGCTCGTGGGCCTTCGGCGGCTCCCATGTCTTTTTCCCCTACGCCATTTGGGCGAAAACCTCGCCCATTCTCTTTCTCCTCATCCTGCTCGCCGCGGCCTTCGCGCTCCATCGCTCGCGGCAAAATCGCCTCCCCGCCCGCCCTCAACCTGCCGCGCCCGCGGCCGTCATCACGCCCGCCTTCTATGATATTTTCCCCTACCTTGCCCTCGTCGCTGTTTTTCTCGCCGTGGCCATCGCGCAGAACCTCGACATCGCGCACCGCCACATCCTCCCCATTTATCCGCCGGTTTACATCCTCGTCGGCGGCTTCCTCGGCCTGGCCTGGCTCTCGCACCGGCGCTTGCTCAACACCCTCATCGCGCTCCTCCTCGTCGGCTACGCCGGCGAATCCCTCGCCCTCTACCCCAATTACCTCACTTACTTCAGCCCTTCCGTTGGCGGCCCCTCCCAGGGCTACAAACGCCTCGTGGACAGTTCGCTCGACTGGGGCATGGACCTGCCCGCCCTCAAGCATTGGCTTGACCGAAAC
>JBEKZN010000308.1:0-3111 GCA_049509815.1 Opitutales bacterium | reverse complement strand
GCGCGGGCGCGGCTGCCGGCGGAGGCGGTGGCGGCGGTGGCGTTGCTGCATAGCGACGTGAATCCGGCGCACGAGCGGCGGGTGGCGGAGATATTGCGGGAGGCGGGTTTCGCGCGAGTGAGCGAGGCGGCGGCGCTGGCGCCATTCATCAAGATTTTGCCGCGGGCACAGACAGCGGTGGTGAACGCGACGCTGGCGCCGGTGATGGAGCGGTATTTGGACGGCGTGGCGAGTGCGCTCGGAGAGCGCGGCGGCGGGCGGTTGCGGGTGATGACAAGCGCCGGGGGATTGGTGGCGCGCGCGGCGTGCCGGCCATGCGACACACTGCTGAGCGGGCCGGCGGGGGGACTGGTGGGCGCGGTGTCGGCGGCACGGGCGGCGGGGCTGACGCGGGTGCTGACGTTTGACATGGGCGGCACGAGCACCGACGTGGCGCGGTGGGACGGGGAGTGGGAGTATCAGGCGACGCAGGCGGTGGGGCGGGCGGTGTTGCTGGCACCGGCGCTGAAGATCGAGTCGGTGGCGGCGGGCGGGGGTTCGATTTGCGGATGGCGGGCGGGCGCGCTGGCGGTGGGGCCGGAGAGCGCGGGGGCGCGGCCGGGTCCGGCGTGCTACGGGGCGGGCGGGCCGCTGACGATCACGGACGTGAATCTTTTGCTGGGGCGGCTGGAGGCGGGGCGGTTCGGCGTGCCAGTGCGGCCGGCGGCGGCGCGGGCGCGGCTGGAGGAATTGCGCGTGGCGATGGCGCAGGCGACCGGGCGGCCGGCGCCGGGAGCGGAGGAATTGTTGCAGGGATTTTTGGATATTGCCAATGAGCGGATGGCGGACGCGACGCGGCGGATTACCGTGCGCGAAGGGTACGCGCCGGGCGAGTACGCGCTGGCGGCGTTCGGCGGGGCGGGCGGGCAGCATGCGTGCGCAGTGGCGGAGCATCTGGGGGTGACCCGGGTGTTGTTTCCGGCGGAGGCGGGACACCTGAGCGCGCGGGGTTTGGGGCACGCGGCGATCGAACGGTTTGCGGAGAGGCAGGTGCTGGCGCCGCTCATGGGAACCGGCGCGGAATTGGCCGCGACGTGGAAGGAATTGGAAGCGCAGGCGGTGGCGCGGCTGGAATCCGAAGAGGGGCTGGCTCCGAGCAACGCGCCGCGGCGACAGGCGAGCCTGCGGCTGGCAGGGCAGGAAGCGGCATTGACGGTCGAGGCTCCGGCGGGATCGGATTTGCGGGCGGCGTTCGGGGAGCGGTTTGCGGCGGTGTTCGGCTATGCGCCGCGCGGGACGGTCGAGGTGGTGACGCTGCGGGTGGTGGCGGGTGCGGGCGCGCCGGCGCCGGCGGCGGAGGATTTTCCCAAGGGCGGGAGCGCGGTGGTATCCAAAGAAGCACTACAAATGTGGCACGAGGGCGCATGGGTGAAAGCGCCGGCGCACGAGCGCGGGGCGCTGCGGGCGGGGGAACGGCTGCGGGGGCCGGCGCTGGTGGCGGATTCGTCGTGCACGCTGGTGGTGGAGCCGGGCTGGGAAGGCGTGGTGGGGGAGCGCGGGGCGATTTTGCTGGAGCGGGTAGAGCAGCATAGTATTCGACGGGCGGCGAACCAGCCCGGCGAAGCGGAGCGGGAGCTGTTCACGCAGCGGTTTCGGGCGCTGGTGGACGGGATGGGGACGCAGTTGCAGCGCACGGCGCTTTCGACGAATGTCAAGGAGCGGCTGGATTTTTCATGCGCGCTGCTGGATGCGGCGGGAAGGCTGGTGGCGAACGCACCGCACATACCGGTGCATCTGGGCGCGCTGGGGCTGGGCACGCGGCTGGTGGAGGCGCGGCTGAAATTGCAACCGGGCGACGTGGCGGTGACGAATCATCCGGCATTCGGCGGCTCGCATCTGCCGGACGTGACGGTGGTGACGCCGGTGTTTGATGATGCCGGAACAAAGCTCGGTTACGTGGCGAGCCGGGCGCACCATGCGGAGATCGGCGGGACACGGCCCGGTTCGATGCCGCCGGGGGCGAGGCACTTGGCGGAGGAAGGCGTGGTGCTGGAGCCGTTCCGGTTGTTTGAGGGCGGGCGGGAAAATTTCGCGGAGCTGGAGCGGCGGCTGCGGGAGGCGCCATGGCCGACGCGGCGGCTGGAGGACAATTTGGCGGATGCGCGCGCCCAGGTGGCGGCGAACGTGCTGGGCGCGAGAATGCTGCGGCTACTGGCGGCGCGGCATGGCCCGGAGCGCGTGGGCACGGCGATGGACGAGTTGCGCGCGCATGCGGCGGCGCTGCTGGGAGAGCGGCTGCGAGCCGAGCCGACGGGGCCGCGGACGGCGCAGCAGTTTTTCGACGACGGCACGCCGCTGCGCGTGACGGTGGAGGCGCGCGACGAAAAATTGCGGGTGGATTTTACAGGAAGCGGCGGAGTGCATCCTTATGGCCTGAACGCGCCGCCGGCGATCACGCGCGCGGCGGTGCTGTATGTGCTGCGGCTGCTGGCCGGCGGGGATTTGCCGTTGAACGAAGGCTTGCTGGAGCCGGTGGAAATCGTGCTGCCGGAGGGGCTGCTGAATCCGCCGTTCACGGGAGACGCGGAGCGCGATCCGGCAGTGGCGGGCGGGAATGTCGAGACGAGCCAGCGGGTGGTGGACGCGCTGCTGCTGGCGTTCGGGCAGGCGGCGTGCAGCCAGGGCACGATGAACAATTTGATTTTTGGCGACGCGACGCGCGGGTATTACGAGACGGTGGGCGGCGGCGCAGGCGCCGGGCCGGGGTTTGCGGGGGCGAGCGCGGTGCATGTGCACATGACGAACACGGCGATCACGGACGCGGAGGTGCTGGAGCGGCGGTACCCGGTGCGGCTGCGGCGGTTTGCGGTGCGGCGGGGTTCGGGCGGCGCGGGGAAATGGCGCGGCGGGGACGGGATGATCCGGGAGCTGGAATTTTTGGCGGCGCAGAGCGTGTCCATGCTGACGCAGCGGCGCGCGAGCGGGCCGGACGGAGTAGCAGGCGGGAGCGCGGGCGTGCCGGGGAAGCAGACATTGCGGCGGATGGACGGCAGCGTGGAAGTGCTGGGGTCGCTCGCGCATTTTGAGGCGCAGGCGGGCGATGTGCTGACGATGGAGACGCCGGGCGGGGGC
>JBEKZN010000307.1:0-3114 GCA_049509815.1 Opitutales bacterium | reverse complement strand
AGCCGGCCCCCACTCCACCTACATCAACGGCATCTCCGGCAAAAACCACGTCGGCTCTTACCAGAACTCCTCCACCCAGCTCTACCACGGCTCCTTTGGTAACGGCACCACCTCCCAAGTCACCAACGTGGATGATCCGAATGAAGACGTCATCGGCGACACCTACCCCCAGGCCGTTCAGGGCAGCCTCGTCGTCGGCTTTTATGACACCAGCAGTGGCAACGCCGTCACCTCCCACGGCTTCCTCTACAATGGCACCGCCTATACCACCTTCGATGACCCCAATGCTGGCACCTTCGGCACTTGTCCTGAAGACATCTCTAACGGCACCATCGTCGGCTTCTATTACGACACCGACGGCGATGTCCACGGCTTCATCTACAACGGCACCGCCTTCACCGATCTCAACGTGACCGGCTCCACCCAGACTTTCGCCTACGGCATCAACAATGGCGACATCGTCGGCGATTATTACGATAGCGACAACGACGTCCATGGCTTCCTCGCCACCCCCGCCGTCGGCAACGTCACCGCCGGCATCACCTCCGACCCAGCCAATGCCACCATCTTTGCCAACGCCAACGCCACCTTCTCCATCACCTACACCGGCGTTCCCGTCCCCTCCATTCAATGGCAGGCCACCTTCGATGGCGTTACCTGGTCCAACATTACCACGAACATCGACGGCGGGACTTTCTCCGGCTTCAACACCGCCACCCTCACCGTCATCGCCGGCGCCACCGGCGACTCCGGCATCCAGTTCCGCGCCATCGTCACCAACTCCGGCGGCTCCAGCACCAGCACGGTCGCCACCCTCACCATCAATGCCAACCCCACCGGCATCGTCTTCAACAGCCTCGGCACCAACCTTGACGCCACCCAGCAATTCTCCGGCATCACCTACGTCCTCGCCAAGCAGTCCGTCGTCCTTTCCGCCTCCGTCTCCGGCCCCGGTTTCTTCGCCTACCAGTGGCTCTTCAAAGGCAAAGCCATTTCCAAAGCCACTGCCGCCAACTTCACCATTGGCAGTTTCGCCGCCACTAACGCCGGCAACTACTCCCTCGTCGTCCACAGCAACCAGCTCACTTCCAATACCACCAGCTCCGTCATCCCCCTCGCCGTCGGCATCCTCCCCGCCTTCCCCAAGGCCCCCGCCAATGCCACCGTCGCCAGCGGCGCCAACGCCACCTTCACCGCCATCCCCGCCGGCGCGCCCACCCCCTCCGTCCAATGGATGTACTCCTCCAATGGCGGCAAAAATTGGGCCGACCTTTTCAACTTCCCGCCCTATTCCGGCGCCGACACCACGACCCTCACCGTCACCGCCAATGCCTCCCTCAACGGCTTCCAGTACCGCGCCGAGGCCGACAACATCTTCAACGGCGTCCAAAGCAAAGCCGCCACCCTCACCGTCACCCCGCCGCCGCTCCCCCTTACCCTCCAGGGCAAATACAAAATCCAGACCATCAACGTCAACGCTGCGGGCATCATTACCGCGAATATCACGCCGCTTCCCACCGCCGCCAAAAATTTCAGCGCCACTTTGGGCGCCAAAGGCGTCGCCGGTGTTTCCGCCTCCGTCATTGACAACCTCATCACCTCCATCGGCAAGGGCTCCGACGTCACCCTCACTCCCACCACGCCCGCAACCACCACCACCTATAACGCCAATATCACCGGCACCGTCGATTTCGTCCTCGGCTCGGTGGATTACACCATCGTGCTCGACCCGACCAGCACCGTCGCCGCGACGCTCAGCCAGTCCGGCATTCTCACTATCATCGCCAACGTCAGCGGCCAGACTAC
The DNA here is from genome assembly GCA_049509815.1 of Opitutales bacterium. GTDB lineage: Bacteria > Verrucomicrobiota > Verrucomicrobiia > Opitutales > JABDGR01 > CAZDAQ01. Next base: position 1,308 of record JBEKZN010000307.1, on the reverse strand, counting down.
TATCAGCGGCCTCGCCCTCGGCGACATCCCCGTGGTCGTCACTATCACGCTGGCTCAATAGCCGTCCACTCTCCGGCGCCCGCCTTCACTGCGGATACACAAACGCCGCTTGCGACGCATCGTGGCTCGTCAGGTACGCATCATGCCCCGTCTGCGTGTCCAGGATCGCCAGCCGGTCCACCTTGCCCGTGCGGCTCGTGTAGATGACATGCCGTCCGTCGTTCGTCCAGCACGGCTCCAGGCTGCTCGAGCCCAGCGTCGTCAGCCATTTGGCCTCGCGCGTTTGAAAATTGTACAGCGCCAGTTGAAACCCGTCCCCGCTCGCTGCCATGAACACCAGCAGGTTCGGATCGCGCGGATTCCATGTCGGCTCCGAGCAATAGTTGCTGATGTAGGTCGAAATCGACCGCAGCGTGCCTCCCGTCGCCGGTACCGTGTACAGCAGCGGCTCGCCCCGCGGGTCGCAGTCCAGCGCAATCATCGTCCCGTCCGGCGACCACGCCGGCGACGCCTTGTCGCTCGGCGTGTTCGTCACCCGGCGCATGCTCTCGCGCGTTCCCCTCGCGTCGCTCACGAACAACTGCTGCAAACTCCCGCTCGACAAAATCATCGCCACATGCTGCCCGTCCGGGCTGAACGCCCCGCCCGTGTTCATCCCCTGGTAATACGCAAACGGCCGGCGGCTGTTGTCCGTCACATCCAGCAGCGTCAACTCCATGAACCCCGTCCGGTAATAGCTCGTGTACAAAATCCTCGTGCCGTCGGGCGACCAGTGCGGGTTCAGCGAATTCGATTGGTCGCTCGTCCGCTTCAGCACCTCCTGCCCCAGCAGGTCGCTCGTGTAAATCTCCTGCGTGCCCGCGCGCTTGCTCACGAACGCCAGCTTCCCTGCAAAAAAACCCGGCAGTCCCGTGAGTTTTTGTACCACATAATCCCCGGCCCGGTAGGCCGCGTCGCGCCAGTCCGCGCCCGTGGCGGTGTCCTGCGCCGGCGTCCCGCCCAGCACCTTCGGCGTGGCCGTCACCGTCACCCCGTTCCCGCCGTCACTGTCGAACCGCAGCGAGTACTCCGCTCCTTCGCCCGCGGACACCACATGGAACGCCCCATGCACATTGAACGCCGCCGTCATCAGCGCCGTCAGCGCCGGCGTGCTCCCGCTGATGCTCACATCGATGGTCCGCACGCCGCCCGAAACTGTAATGTTGCCGCCGGGGGTTGCAGTCTGCGCCTGCGCCACGCCCGCCAGCAGTCCTGCCGCCAGCATCGCCCACGCCGCGGCTTGGCGCGCGCGCGCCTGTTTTCCCCACG
>JBEKZN010000306.1:0-3138 GCA_049509815.1 Opitutales bacterium | reverse complement strand
GACCACGCCAGGATTTCCGCCGGTGACCTGGCCATCCCAATCCCCTGCAACCACGAACCCACGTCCTCGTAATTCTCCGAGTTTTGCACCGCCGCCATGAATTGCCCCGCCGAAAGCCCGGTGAAACTGAACAGCAGGTTGTCCAGCGGACAATCGTAATGGTATTCGCCCAGCGTTCCCGCCACGCTCGCGCGGCATTTGTCGATCGTGCGCATGGCGATGGCGAATCCCGCCAGGCGGTCGCGCGGGCTGTGCGGGGCTTCTCGGCTCAGGTCTCGGGCAATGATGGTGGTGGCGTTCATGATTTTTTGTATGTTGCTTGGTGGTTGTTCCGGCCAGCGCGCGTCAAAGCCCGCCGTGCCGCCGGTGAAATTATCGGTGGTGCGGATAACCGTGCGTCCGGGTCTGCTTGCGCTCCTCCAGCAGTTCCGCCTCCGCCTCCAGCCAGTGCCGCACGTCGTGCCCCGGCAGCGAACCATGGTTTACGTAGCTGAAATACGCCCGCGTCGCCACTTCCTCCGCCGACGGCGCCGGCTGGAAATTCGTCTTGTTCTGGTTTAATTCCCCGCTCGAAGCCACGCGCGCCGCGCCCGCCGGCCGTTGATTGTGATCCTGGTAGAAATGTTGATTTTTCATCCACCCACCATAGGCTAAACCATGCCCTCCCCGCCATGGGGTGTTCACCCACAACTTGTCCATCGCTTCATGCCGGATCCCCCAGACAACCACGGTTCCTGGCTTAGGAGAGAATTGCCCGGCGCTAAAGCCCGGCCTCAGCCGGATCATTCGTATCCCGGTTCCTTCCCGGTGAAGAATTATTTTATCACTATCCTTTCCGTTACCTTAATCACGATCGCGTTCGCTGCCGTCTTGTGCTGGCTCTTCCCCGATATGAAGACCAATCATGCCCAGGAAAACCAGGCGGGTTTATTTCTCGTTATTTATGTCGTTTGCCTGTCCGTCGGCATGGCCTGTCTCGGCAGGAGCTGGAGGAAAAAATACGGGTTAACGCCCCAAGAAATGAGGGAACAGCTCCGAGGTAATAAGTACTACGCCATTTTTACGAGTATTGCCGCCTTTTTCATATTTCTAAAAGTCGGTATGGATATATTGGTGGCTTGGGGTGTCATCAAAAAATAGCGGTGGCCTGCCCCTTTCCCTATTCCTTCTGCCTTGGCCTTAGCGCGTGCATCGCCAGCTCCTCCAACTGCGGCCACTCCTCGAACTTCGCCGCCCGCAGCAGCCCCAGATACACCAGCACCGACACCGGAATCAGCCCCGCCACCGCCGCAAAATCCACCCACTTCGAGCCGCCCAGCCCCGCGCGCAACGCCCACCACCCCGCCGCCGTAAACAACGCCATCCCCGCCCCCGCGATCGCGATCGCCTTCAACGCCCGCTTCACCGCCGGCCGCGCCAGCGGCGTCTTGCGGTGCAGCAGCAGCCGCTGCAGCGCCAGACTCTGAAAAATGGACGAGCTCAGGTTCGCCAGCGCCAGCCCCGGCGTCCCCATCGGCGCCATCAGCGCCAGCGTCAGCCCCAGATTCACCACGAACGTCCATGCCGCCACCCGCACCGGCGTGCGCGTGTCCTTCAGCGAGTGGAACCCCCGCGTCGCCAGCGTCGCCAGCGAGAAAAACGGAATCCCCAGCGCCCCCAGCGCCACCACCGGCGTCGTCGCCGCCACCGCCTGCGCGTCAAACTGCCCGCGCTCAAACAGCAGGCTCACCACCGGCTCGCGCAACAGCAGCAGCCCCAGCGCCGCCGGCACCGTGATCGCGAAAATCAGTCTCAGCCCCTGCGCGTACGCCCGTCCCATCCCCTCGCGATCCCCCTGCGCCGCCATCATCGCAATCTTCGGAAACAGCACCGTCGCCACCGCAATCGTGAACATCCCCAGCGGCAGCTCCATCAACCGCGACGACGCATACAGCACCGTCCGCGCCGACTCGTTCAGCGCCAGCGCGAAGCACCCCGACACCAGAATGTTGATCTGCGTGATCGACGCCCCAAACAGCCCCGGCAAAAACAACCGCATCATCTCGCTCAACCGCGCCGACGCCGTCCAGTCCAGCGCCGGCCGCCAGCCCTGCCGCCACAGTTGCACCGCCGGAATCACCACCTGCAGCCCGCCCCCGATCAGCACCCCCGCGCACTGCCAGTACATCTGCTGCATCTGCTCTTGCGGCGTACGTCCAAACACCAGCGCCGCCGACACCAACGACGCGATCATCGCCAAATTCAGCCACACCTGCGACATCGCCGACACCGCGAACCGCCCCAGCATGTTCAACGCCGCCAGCAGCGCCGCCGCCAGGCACACCAACAGCAGGTACGGCATCAAAATCAACCCAAAGTCAAACCCCAGCCGCCAGCGCGTCACCAATTCCTGAAACCGCTCGACGCTCATCCCAAAATCCAAATGCCACTTCACCAATTCCGCCAGCGCCGCCGGCGCGTGCTGCGCCGCCTTCATCGTCGCCAACTCCAGCCCCGCCATCGCCGCCATCCCCAGAAACACCAGCGCATACAGCGCCATCCCCAGCCGCGTCAGCACCTGGTTCAAAAACCGAAAAGCCTCCCGCCGCCCTTCCTGGTGGTCCGCCTCCGACAACACCGGAATGAACGCCGACGTCAGCGCCCCTTCCCCCAGCAGCCGCCGGAACAAATTCGGCAGCGACCACGCGAAAATGAACGCCGAGTTGATCGCCGCCAGCCCGAACAACGCATACGACAACGAATCCCTCACCAGCCCCAGCACCCGCGAGCCCAGCGTCGAAACCGACACCACGAAAATATTCTGCAAATGCTTGGCCATGCAAAAAAAACCCGGAGCACCCCGGCGTTAAACCCCCGCGCTCCCCCGCGCCGCCCCGCTCTGCGCCACCCCTCCAGCCGAGAAATCCCCTTGCCCGTGCGGCGGGTTTGTTGCTACCTTGTTTTTTTGCTTCATCATGTCCCTGATTGAAACCCTCTCCGCTCGGCTCGTGCGGCACCCCAAACGCGTCGTCTTCCCCGAAGGTGCGGACCCCCGCATCCTCCAAGCCGCCCGCCAGTTTGCCACCCGCCGCCTCGGCGTACCCATCCTGCTCGGCGACCGCACCCGCATCAAGGAAAATGCCGCCCGCCTCGACCTCC
>JBEKZN010000305.1:0-3138 GCA_049509815.1 Opitutales bacterium | reverse complement strand
CCCCCGGCTCCACCGTCAGGTCGATCCCGCGCAACGCCTCGACTTTTCCATAGTGCTTGACCAGCCCCTCCACTTGCACCGCCGGAATTGCCGTTGCGCCCATGTTCACCGCCGACGCTTAACAGAACGTTAGCCCAAAGCCAGCCCGGAATCGCCCGCGCAAAAAAAATCCACCCATCAATCAGGTTTTCCAACCCATCCGTTTTGCCCAAGCCAAGGCCCCGCTGACCCTGCTCCCGGCAAAGCATGAATGACCTGGCTTTTTAACGTCTCAACCTTTCTCGTCCGATCAATTATTCCGTCAATTATTTCGTTCATTCTGTTAATTCTGTCTAAAAATGGGTTCTAACACCGCGTCTCAATTCGGCAACGGCTTCTGATAAACACTCACCCGCGCCGGCGGCAAATTCAGCCACACCACGCTCGAAGTCCGCAAATGAAAATACCCCGTGCCCAGCGGCCGGTCGTTGCCCAGATGGTAGCTGTACTGCACCCAATATCCCCCCGGCCTCAGCACCGCGCGGATCTTGCGCGCCAGCGCCTCGGTCGCCTCCGGCGTGAACCGCCGCAGCGGCAAACTCGAAATCACTGCCCCCACATGGTGTGCAGGGTCCACATGCCGCTCCATCAACCCCTCCAAATCCCACGCATCCCCGTTGATCACCCGCACCCCCGGAAACCGCTTCTGCAGCACGACCGACATCTCCGGACATTTCTCAATCGCCAGCAACCGGTCGCCCGCCAGCCCCCGCTCCACCAGCGCCCGCGTGATCGAACCCGTTCCCGGCCCCAGCTCAAACACCACCGCCAGCGGATCTTCCGTCACCCACCGCGCCATCGCCTTTGCCAAACCCCGCGAACTCGGCGCGATCGCCCCCATCTGCTGCGGCTTGCTCAGGCACTGCCGCACAAACAGCGCCGTTTCCAAAATGTTTTGCCGCAAGCGTTTAGTCACTAGGCTCGAAAAATAAAAGTTGGCGCGAAAATGAATCCAGCAAGTGCGTGCCCCAAGTCACACCCTTGTTACACGCTCCCCTCCCCTCTGGCAAGCCCCGCCTTGGCGCGTAAATCATGCCGAGTTATATCGCAAAAAAATCTCCCCCTGTGCTGCACTCACTGCTACTCTTCCTCACCCCCATGAACCTGCCCCTGCGTCTCCTTCTTCTTTCTGTCCTCGCGCTCACCATCGGCATTTCCCCGGCTTTAGCCCAGGATGCCACCCGCACTCCCGGCACGCCTCCACCGGAGCCAAATGCCCCGGTGCCCGCCCTGCCGCCGCCGCTCACCCCGCCGCCAGCACACACGCCGCGTGTCAACGGCCCCCAAGTCTTCGGCGTCCGCCCCGGCTCGCCTTTTCTCTACGCCATCCCCGCCACCGGCGATCGGCCCATGACCTTTTCCGCCGCCGGCCTGCCCGACGGCCTCCAACTCGACCCCGCCACCGGCCGCATCACCGGCGTACTCTCCCAGCCCGGCAACTTCTCCGTCACCCTCGGCGCGAAAAACGCCCTCGGCTCCGCCACGCGTCCCTTCCGCATAGTCGGCGGCGACCAAATCACCCTCACCCCGCCGATGGGCTGGAACAGTTGGAACTGCTGGGCCGGCGCCGTGGACCAGGACAAAGTCCTCCGCGCCGCCCAAGCCATGGTCGCCTCCGGCCTCGCCCAGCATGGCTGGACCTTCGTCAACATCGACGACACCTGGCAGGGCGCCCGTGGCGGCCCGTTCAACGCCATCCAGCCCGATCCTAAAAAATTCCCCGACATCAAGTCTCTCGCCGACGCCATCCACCAGCTCGGCCTCAAGGCCGGCATCTACTCCACGCCGTGGATCACCTCCTACGCCCGCCATGTTGGCGGCAGCGCGAACACGGCGGACGGCGCCTGGCCGCCGCCGCGCGTTGCGAATTCTGGCAATACCACCACCCCGCCGGTGCCTGGCCAGGACCGCAATCCGGGGCACCGCTTCGGCCAATACCCCTTCGCCACGCCGGACGCCAAGCAATGGGCCGCCTGGGGCTTCGACTACCTCAAGTACGACTGGAATCCCAACGACATCCCCCACGTCCAGGAAATGGCTGACGCCCTCCGCGCCAGCGGCCGCGACCTCACCTTCAGCCTGTCCAACGCCGCCCCTTTTGCCAACGCCGCCGACTGGGCCCGCCTCGCCAACGTCTGGCGCACCACCGGCGACATCCGCGACACCTGGCGCAGCATGTCCAGCAACGGCTTCTCCCAAGACCGCTGGGCGCCCTTCGCCGGCCCCGGTCACTGGAACGACCCCGACATGCTCGTCGTCGGCCGCGTCGGCTGGGGCCCGACCCTCCACGCCAGCCACCTCACGCCCGACGAACAATACACCCACATCAGCCTCTGGTGCCTCCTCTCCGCCCCGCTCCTCCTCGGCTGCGACCTCGAGCAATTGGACCCCTTCACCCTCGGCCTGCTCACCAACGACGAAGTCCTCGACCTCGACCAGGATGCCCTCGGCAAGGAAGCCACCCAGGTCGCCGGCGACAGCGTCTCCTACTCCATTTATGCCAAATCCCTCGCCGACGGCTCCCTCGCCGTTGGCCTCTTCAACCGCGGCCCCGAAGCCTACACCCTCACCGTCAAATGGACCGACCTCGGCCTCACCGGCCCGCAACACGTCCGCGATCTCTGGCGCCAGCAAGACCTCGGCGTCTTCACTGGCCAATTCTCCGCCCCCGTCCCCTCCCACGGCGTCGTCCTCGTGCGCCTCTTCCACGACTCCAACTAAGCATTGCGCGTTCTTGCCGAGTCACGGGCCGCCTCCGCGCTTGCCGGAACCGGTTTGCTATGGTAGCCAAGCGGGTTTATCCGACCACCCAACGCTTCTTTCCTCTTTCCTAATTTTGCGTTCCGCATTCTGAATTCCGCATTCTCACCTCCCGCCGTGTCCCGACCGCCCTTTCCCACCACCATCGCCAAGGAGCAGATCAACGCCCTCCCATTGGCGCGCTATGAAGGCCCAGTCTCTGTCGTCGCCAAACAGTCCGAGCTGGCCGGCGCCGTGGACTACCTGCGCGACGAAACCCTCCTCGGCTTCGACACCGAGTCGCGCCCCTCCTTCCGCCGCGGCGACAACCACCCCGTCGCCCTGCTCCAGCTCGCCGGC
>JBEKZN010000304.1:0-3144 GCA_049509815.1 Opitutales bacterium | reverse complement strand
CTTGAAACACCACCTCGCCCGCATACACCACCGTCACCCAGTCGAAGCACGACAGCTTGCCCAGGTTGTGGATGATGCAAACGATCGTCTTGCCCTGCTCCTGCACCAGCCCGCGCAGCAAGTCCAGAATCGTGCTCTCCGAAAGCGGATCGAGCCCTGACGTCACCTCGTCGCAAATCAGCGTCGGCGGATCCACCGTCAATTCCAGCCCCAGCCCCAGCCGGCGCAACTGCCCGCCCGAGAGCGACTCCACGCGCTTGTGCCGGTGCTCGGCCAGGCCGATCACGCCCAGCACCCGCTCCAGCCGCTCCACCCGCACCGCCGCGTCGGCCACCGTCAGCTCCAGCCCGTAGCGCAGGCATTCCTCCACCGTCAGTTTCGGCTGCGCGATGCTGAACTGCGGGGCGAACCCCACCCTCCCCAGCAAATCCTCCGGCTTGGCGATCCGCTCCTCACCCAGCCAAACCTCGCCGTCCGGATCCACCGGCACCAGGCCCAGCATCGCCTTCACCAAAGTTGTCTTCCCGCAGCCCGACGGGCCAATCAGCGCGTTCATCCCCTGCGCCTGAAACGTCACCGTCGCCCGGTCGAGAATCGGCTTCGCCGAGGCATCCCCCTCGGGGCGCACGGTCAGATTGCGGCAGCGCAACATGGCTCAAGATTAGGAGTTTTTCTGGAATTTCATCCCAAACCCGTAGCTAACCGTGTTTTTCGGAGGCGGACTCGAGCAACCGGCCAGCAACAGCGCCAACAGCACCGCCGCGCCGCAGAGCAGCCGCAACCTGCCTCCCGACCGGGGGTTTATTGAAGGAACCAGCAAGCCCGCGAAATTGTCACTTTTTTCCCGCGGAAGGAAGTCCAAACGCACCCCGCCGGGAATTTTCGCCCTCCTCCCGGCTCCCATGTTTGCTTGCACCGCTGGCAGCAACGGCGCTTTGGGCCTTGCCAGACTCGATTTTAGGCCGATTACCCCTTTGCATTCCCTTTCTCCACGTGATAGGTTTCCTTCTCCTGATGACTTCACCCTTACACCTCCGGCTTTGCAGTATCGGCGCCGGCCTTATGCTGGCATTCACCGTTCTGCCCGCCCCGCTGGCCTTGGCCGTTGGCACCGTCCCCGCGGTCAAAACGCCGACCCCACCCGTTAACGACCTCAACCCCCCCTCCAATTTCAGCGCCACCGACGGCCAGTACAACACCGGCATCCGCATCTCCTGGGACGCTCCGCCGGAGGCCAGTTACTACGACCTCTACCGCGGTCCCACCACCGATTTCTCCCAAGCCAAAATCCGCGCCCATGTCCGCATCGTCCGCTTCAACGACCGGGAGACCACCCCCGGCGTAAGCTATTACTACTGGATTGCCGCCCGCGCCATAAATCGCACCAGCGACATCATCGGCCCGGTGCAGGGTATCCGCGGCTTTGCCCCGCGCTTCCAAACGGAACCGCCCCGGCTTCTGGTCGCCAATGTCGGCAGCACCCTCAGCATCCCTGTCAAAGCCGAAGGCATTCCTGCCATCTCCTTCCAATGGTATGTCGGCAAAACAATGCTAACCGACGGATCAGGCATCAGCGGCTCCCAGACGGACACCCTCACCCTCAGCCCGCTCACCATCGCCGACCAGAACGACCGGTACTTCGTCCGCATCAAAAACGCCACCGGCGCCCTCAACAGCCGCTTCGTCTCCGTCGAAGTCATCCGGCCGTAAGCCAGTTCAGATCGTTACAAGTAGTCTGCTCCTTAGGAAAAAACGTTACGGTCAAAATTTGCCAGCCTTGCCTGCGGATAGGAACGCAAGGTGCTACAAGACGGGAAAATCCCGCCCTTCGGCGTCCGTTGTCCGGGCCGTTTGGCGCGGTTTTGCATTCCCAACCGGCCTCTGGCCGCTATATTCCGCCTGCCCATGACCGTCTCGACCAAAGTTGACCTCAAAGCCGCCATCGGTTTCGACCCGGCCTCGCCCACCCCGGAGCCGTTGCAAGCCCTCATCGAATACGCCAACCTGAAGCTCTCGGCCATTGGCGCTCCCATCTTCGGGAACGCGGCCGACTTCCCCCTGCTACGCCTGGCCCACCCGCTCCTTGTCAACTTTCAGGAACAATCCCGCCAACTCGACGGCCAGCCCTGCCCGATCGACAAACGCCTCCAGGCCTTCCTCGACGACTACCTGCGCGATGTCCGTCCCTCCGGCGCGCCTCACCTGCCCCGCCGCACCCTCGTGCTCGACCGCCATGGCCTGTCCCGCCTGCTCTCGATGCCGCCCGACCGCGACCGCTTCGAGTCCAGCATCCTCAGTTCCTACCGCATCCGCCAGGGCGTCCTCCACAATCCCCGCAGCGACCGCCGCACCACCCAGGGCGTTTTCCACGTCTGCGAAGGCGGCCTGCCCATCCCCGGCGACAAGTTGCCCGTGCCCAAAGCCACCTTTGCCCGCCTGCTCGAGGCCGCCCTCAGCCCTCCCGAAGACCTCCTGCGCCTGCCCTTCACCGGCAGCCAGGAAGCCCAGGCCAAACTCTGGGTTTCGCTCCTGCTGCGCCCGTTGGTCGTCCCCGAAGTCCCCGGCGAAACCCGCGCCCAGTCCATGGAGGTGCGCTTCTTCGCCCCCGGCAACCTCGTCAGCAACCTCGATTTCGTTGAATCCATCTTCGGCAACGCCGGCCATCCCGCCCTCACCGAAAACGACGCCGCCCTCGACCCCGAAGGCTGGACCGGCCACACCGGCTGCGTCATCCTCGCCCCGCACCTGACCCAGTGCACCAAGCGCGACCTCGGCCTGCCCACTTACGACGAGGCTCCGCCGCACCTGCGCAAAGCCGGCATGTGCTGGAAAGACCCCGCGGAACTTTATAACGGCGGCTCCGCTTTCAAGGTCACCTGCCGAGATCGCCGCGGCGTCATCGTCACCCTCATCGCCGACAACTACTACGGCTACTGCAAGAAAGAGGTCAAAACCCAGATCAGCTTCGCCGCCAACCTCTACGGCCAGGCCGAGGAAGAGCACGCCGGCGGCGCCATCGCCTTCCCGACTTACGACCTCGGCGAAGACTTCCGCCTCACCGAGCTCGACCCCGAGCTCAACCACTCCTTCGAGGGCCTCGTCAAGGCCTACGGCGCCAACCTTGAGGTGCACCCCGAAGGCTAC
>JBEKZN010000303.1:0-3157 GCA_049509815.1 Opitutales bacterium | reverse complement strand
TTTTCCAGCTCCTTGGACTCGTCCCATTTCAAGTCCGCGGGCGTCCACGGCTGCACCAGGCCCGCGCGAAACAACCGCTCGACATGCTTCTGCCGCGCCTCGACGTTCATCAGCGTGTACACCGGCGACCACCCGAGGAATACCAGCAAAGCCACCGCCAGTGCGATCACGTCCGGATGCCGGTGCCACGCCCACTGCTGCACCAGCCGCAGCTTTTTCCGGCGGAACTGCGCGCGCTCCCAGTTGAACGCCACCAGCAGGCTGGTTAGGATGATTAAAAAGGTCACGCCCGCCTCGCCGGTCCACGCCGCGAGCTGCAAAAACATCGGGTACTTCCAAAACGCCGCCGCCAGCGGCAGCCAGAGAAACCCGCTGAACAGCCAGCTCCGCACCCAGTCCAGCACCACCCACAACCCCGCCAGCCCCAGCCAGCCCGCGCCACGCCGTCCGCCGCCCACCACCTTCATCCGCGGTGCCGCCCAGCGCAGCGCCGCCAGCCAGGTCACCGGGAAAATCGCGGCCTCCGCGGCCAGTGCCGTCAGCGCCACCCATCCCCACGGCGGGTAGATGAACCGCAGCCAGAACAGGATGAAAAACCACGCCGCCCACGAGACCGCCACCGCCACGGCCATGAATTTCCGCCAGCCCGGAGCCGTCATCGCCCATAGCACCATCGGAATCGCAAAGAGAAATACCATCCAAGGGTAGCCGAACGGCGGAAACGCCAGCACCAGCGCCGCCACCCACCACAGCCCCGCCATCCAGCCGCGCCGCCAGCTCCAGCGGCCCGCCTCCTGAATCCCGCCTGCTGAATTCAAGTCAATCCCGGCGGCTGGCGGCGGATTCGGCATTGGGTATCACTTCTTTTCCGGCACGATGATCCAGCCTTCCTTCAGCAACAACTCCGCTTTCTTGAATTTTACCTGCTGCGTTTCCACGCCCCGGCGCACCGTCACCACGTCGTTGCGCCCGTATTTCGGCGCCGCCTCGGCCGGGCGCGGCGCGACCTTCGGCAATTGCGCTTCACGCGTGCCGGTGCCGCTGGTGGGCGTGGCCGCACCGGGCAATGCCGGCGGCGGCGTTCTGGGTTGAGGCAGCGGCAGCGAGCCCGTGACCGTCGCCGACCCCGGCGGATTGTCCGGCCCGGTCTGCCGTGCCCGCTGCATCAGCGCCAGCAGGCTTTGGAACGACTTTAAATTCGTCGCCGAAGTAAACAGCCCCGCGCACACATCCTGCCGCATCCGGCCCATCATTTGCTCAAAGAATGTGTACGCCTCGGACTTGTATTCGTTCAACGGATCGCGCTGCCCGTAGCTGCGCAGCCCCACGCTCTTGCGCAAATCGTCAATCTCCGTCAGGTGATCCTGCCAGTTGCGGTCAATCGAGCGGATGATGACATACCGCTCCAGCGCCTGCATTGCCTCCGGCGTCTCCAGCGCGCTGCGCTGTTCGTAGGCCTGTTTCAGCCGCTCCAGCACCAGCACCGTCAGTTCCTCCACCGACTTGTTCGCGGCGTCCTCCGGCTTGAGCGCCACCGGAAAATGCGTGTTCACCCAGTGCAGGAAACCGCCCAGCGCGTCCGCGTCGGGCGTGCGCCCGGCCGCGGCCAGCGCCCCCGTGCGGTCGCGCAACTCCTCCTCCACCAGCTCAAAAATCTCCTCGCGCGGGTGCTCGCCGCGGATCGCCTCGTTGCGCAGCCCGTACACCACCTCGCGCTGCCGGTTCAGCACGTCGTCGTACTGCAACAGCCGCTTGCGCGCGGTGTAATTCGAGGCCTCGACCTTCTTCTGCGCCGACTCGATTTGCCGGGTCAGCATCAAATGCTCCAGCGGCTCGTTCTCCACCATCGTGTTTTCCAGCAGCCGCGAAATCGGCCCGGCGTTCATGAACAGCCGCATCAGGTCGTCTTCCAGTGAAACGTAAAACCTCGACAGCCCCGGGTCGCCCTGGCGCGCGCACCGGCCGCGCAACTGCCGGTCAATCCGCCGCGACTCGTGCCGCTCCGTCCCCAGCACGTAAAGGCCGCCGAGTTCCGGCACCCCCTCGCCCAGTTTGATGTCCGTGCCGCGGCCAGCCATGTTCGTCGCGATCGTCACCGACCCGCGCTGGCCCGCGCGCGCCACGATCTCCGCCTCCTGCTGATGGTATTTCGCGTTCAGCACGCTGTGCACGATGTTCAGCCGCTTGAGCATCTTCGACAACACCTCGGACGCCTCGACGGACGTCGTGCCCACCAGCACCGGCTGGCCGTGCGCGTGCGCCTGCTGGATGTCCGCCACCACCGCATTGTATTTCTCGCGGCGGGTCTTGAACACCAGGTCGTTCAGGTCCTTCCGCACGCAGACCCGGTGCGTCGGAATCTGCATCACCGCCAGCCGGTAGATGTCGTTGAACTCCGCCGCTTCCGTCTCCGCCGTGCCGGTCATGCCGGCCAGCTTCTCGTACAGCCGGAAATAATTCTGGATCGTGATGGTCGCGTAGGTCTTCGTCTCCTTCTCGACGACCACCCCTTCCTTCGCCTCGACCGCCTGGTGCAGGCCTTCGCTCCAGCGCCGCCCGGGCATCAGCCGCCCGGTGTTCTCGTCCACGATGTGCACCTTGCCCTCCAGCACCACGTACTCCTTGTCGCGCTCGTACAAGGTGTACGCCTTCAGCAACTGCGACAAACAGTGGATCTCCTCCGAAACCGCCGAAAACCGTGCCTCCTCCTCCTGCTTCATTTTGATCTTCTGCTCGGGCGTGAGGTCCGTGCGCCGGTCCACCTCGGTGATGAAGCTGGGCAAGTCCGGCACCACGAACGCGTCCGGATTGTCCGGCCGCAGCGTCCGGCGGCCGAGTTCCGCCAGGTCGGCCTGGTGCGATTTTTCGTCCACTGAAAAATACAGCTCCTCCTTCATCTTGTACCGCTCGCCGCGCATGAAGTCCCCACTCATCTCCAGGTCGAACTTCTCGAGCATTTTCCGGTAGGTGCCGCTCTCCATCAGCTTGAGCAACTGCCGGTGCTTGGGCATCCCGATGCGCACCTGCAGGAGCTTGCGCATGGCCTCCTGATGGTTGCCCTCCGGCTTTTCCAACTCGTCCTTCGCCTCCTGCGCCAGCCGGTTGCACAGCCGCAACTGCAGCGCGTACAGCCGCTCCACCCCCGGCCGCAAGGCCG
>JBEKZN010000302.1:0-3163 GCA_049509815.1 Opitutales bacterium | reverse complement strand
GCCGTCCTCATCGGCACCAGCAAAGCCGCGATGATCGACGTCTCAAAAGTCAACGGCCCCGCGCCGTTCTACAACGCCAGCCTCGGCGGCGCCACGCCCGAAGAGGTCATCGGCCTCGTCCAGCACGTCCCTTCCACTTCTCCGCTCATCGTGGTCGCCCTCGATTTTTTCCAATACGGCGACCACTCGCCCGTCCAGACCAATCCTTTTCCGCCGGCCACCTGGCAGCACAATTTCGGCTATCTTTTTAACCTCGACGGCCTCGGCTACGCCTGGACCACCGTCTCCGGCGCTCTCCGTCACCGCCCACCCACTCTGCTCCCCGACGGCTCCTTCGATTCCGGCGAGTGGCGCAAACATTACGACCACCCCGATCCCGCCGCCCTCGCCCGCATCATGGACGAACGCGAAGCCGAGTGGCGCGACTTCCAGTTTCTCCCCGCCCGCCTCGACCAGTTGGAAGTCCTCCGCGCCACGCTCGACAACCGCGGCGTCCCCTACCTCGTCTTCATCAACCCCCTCAACGCCGAAGACCTCCGCCGCATCCGCCGCGCCGGCCTCGGCCCCGCGCTCGACCAATGGCGCGCCCGCGTTCTCCGCGATTTTCCCCGCGCCGTGGATCTTTCCGACTCGCCCTACAGCAACCCCGCCAACTTCTTCCGCCTCGACCCCGTTCACTTTTACCCCGAAGTTGGCGCCGACCTCCTGAACCGCGCCGTCCTCCCCCGCGCTCAAATCCACTTGTAACCCGATTTTTCTGCGTCCATCTGCGAAATCCGCGGTTGCCTCTCTTTTTCCATCTTCCATTTTCCATCTCAAGTTTCCTTCGATGCCCGATTTTCTCTACCGCGAAATCTTCCTCGGCGGCGCGCCCAAGTCCGGCACCACCCTCCTGCTCGGCTTGCTCGAATCCCACCCTGATCTGCTCGTGTTTCCCGAAGAGGTCGCCCTCTTCAACCGCGCCGTCCTGCGCGCCGGCGGCCGCGACACCCGCGCCCTCGCCCAGCACATTCTCCACCATACCGAAGTCCGCCGCCTCAGCGAGAAAGGCGCCCCGGCCGCCCGCCCCGGCGAATCCGAAAACCAGGTCGATTACTCGTTTTTCAACTACCCCGCCTTCGAGAAAAACTTCCTCGCCCGCGTGGACTCTGACCCCGCCGGCGGCCCGCGTCACGTCCTGCAAAGCCTCTTTCACGCCTACGCCGAAACCCTCGACCCGCCCCGCGACCGCCCGCGCCTCCTAGTCGAGAAAACCCCCGCCAACGACTACTTCGCCCCCCGGCTCTTCGAGTTTTTTCCCGACGCCAAACTCGTCCAGGTCGTGCGCGACCCGCGCGCCGTTTACGCCTCCCGCCGCCAGCGCCTGCTCCACGATTCCCGCCGCCACTCCAAGGCCTTCCGCCTCGTCAACGAATGGAACCGCAGCGTGTATCAGCGTTTTGAATACAAAAATCACCCCGCCCGCTTCCTCTCCGTCCGCTACGAAGACCTCGTCAACGACCCGCGCCCCGTCCTCGAGCGCGTCTGCGCGTTCATTGGCGTGGACGCCGCGCCGCTCCCCCTCACCCCCACCCGCGGCGGCCGCGCCTGGGGCGGCAATTCCAGCTATGGCGAAAATTTCTCCGGCGTGAGCAAGGGCTCCCTCGACCGCTGGAAAAAGGAGCTCGCCCCTGCCGAAATCCACTGGATCGAATACCACTGCCGGGCCGGCATGGCCGACTGCGGCTACGAAATCCTCAGCGACCTCTCCTCCCCCGCGCGCAACCTCGCCCGTTGGCTCGCGCCCGTCCCCCACGAATCCGCACTCGGCTACCTCAAGGCCCGCCGCGGCTCCCTCTGCTGGCACGCCTTCCCCCGCTACCTCATGCGCCCGCACTGATTCCGCCGTGCACATCCTCATCTTCGCCAACTGCATCACCCCCGCCTGCCAGGCCCGGCGGGGCAACGCCCGCTACGACAGCCCCGCCGGCCGCAAAAAAGTCCTCCTGCTGGCCGACTACCTCTCCGTGCTCGGCCACACCGTTGAAATCCACAGCCCGTCCTACGCCAAGTGCCGCGACTCCGCCTGGAGCGAGCCGGTGCTGCCCGGCGTCACCGTGCACCACGCCCCCTCCGTCGCGCTCGCCGGCTGGTCGCCCCGCCGCCGCCAGCGCGTCACCGCGCATTTCCAAAGTACGGTCCGCGCCTACGCCAACCGCCCCGACGTCCTTGTCGTCAGTTACAATTTCCATCACGAATACGCCGCCGCCCTCCTCTGCGCCGCCCGCGAATGCCGCCTCAAAACCCTCCTCGAATACGAAGACGGCCTCTACCTCGACCCCGAATGGCAAACCCCCGCTGGCCGCGCCCTCGAACGCGATGTCTATTCCGCCGTCCGCGGCTGCCTCGTCGTCGGCACCGCCCTCAGCGAGCGCGTCCGCGAGGTCGCCCCCAACCCGCCCGCCTGCCTCCTGCTTCCCGGCCTGCCCGATCTTCGCCTCCTCGCCCTCCAACCGCCCCGCCCGCCGCCCGGCGACATCCGGCTCCTCTTCGCCGGCAACTTCGGCCGCGAGCAGGGTTTCGGCCAGCTCTGCCAATGGATCGAGCACCTGCCCGACTGCATGACTCTCGACATCACCGGCCGCGCCGGCGCCGTCGAAACCAACGCCCTCCAGGAAGTCCTCGCCCATCACCCCCGCGCCCGCTTTCACGGCTTTCTCGACGCCGCTGCCTTCGAGGATAAACTCGACGACGCCGACGCCTGCGTTCTCCTCCACAACCCGGCGTCACCTTATTTCCACACCCAGTTCCCCTCCAAATTCTTTGACTGCCTCTCGCGCAACAAACGCATCGTCACCGCGCCCGACATTCGCCTTGCTCCCTTCCACCACCTGCCCCACCTCATCGTCGTCGAAAACTTTCCCCACGGTCTGGCCCACCTGCCCGCCTGCCTGCGCAGCGCCCCCCCGCTCAACCCCCAGGCTGTCCTCACCCTCGGCGAATCCCTGCGCCGCCAACTCGGCGAGTTTATCTCCAAAATCTGATTCCTCCGCCGCGTCCGTGGCACTGTCGCGTGAACTTTCGTTTTATTCTCAATCTGCGCTGATCTGCGCAATCTGCAGTTTCTCTCCTTTTCCATCTTTCATTTTTCATCTTCCCTTTCATTCTGCTCCCCTCACGGCTT
>JBEKZN010000301.1:0-3166 GCA_049509815.1 Opitutales bacterium | reverse complement strand
CCGTTTTTGCGCAGGGTGGCGCGGTTTGCGCGGAGCGGACGGGCGGACATGGACACGCTGATCGGGCTGGGGACGGGCGCGGCGTATGTTTACAGTCTGACGCTGGTGGCGATGGCAAACGCACTGCGGCCGTATGTGGATGTGGAGCAGACTTACTTTGACGTGACGATTGTTGTGATCGCGTTTGTGACGCTGGGGCGGTATTTTGAGGCGCGGGCGAAATTGCGGACGGGCGACGCGCTGGAAAAGCTGCTGGGCTTGCAGGCGAAGACAGCGCTGGTGGTGCGGGACGGGCACGAGGTGGAAATACCGGTGGGGGAGATTGCGCGGGGGGATTTGATTGTGGTGAAGCCGGGCGCGAAGATCCCGGTGGACGGCGTGGTGACGGACGGGGCTTCGCACGTGGACGAGTCGCTGGTGACGGGCGAGCCGATGCCGGTCGAGAAGAAAACCGGCGACGCGGTAGCAGCGGGGACGCTGAACGCAGACGGGGCGTTGACGTTTCGGGCGACGAAAGTGGGCGCGGAGACGCTGCTAGCGCAGATCATCGCGATGGTGAAGGAGGCGCAGGCGAGCAAGGCGCCGGTGCAGGCGCTGGCGGACCGGGTTTCGGCGGTGTTTGTGCCGGTGGTGCTGGGCGTGGCGGGAGTGACGCTGGCAGCGTGGCTGACGCTGGGAACGACGGAACTCGGCGGGGCGCGCGCGCTGGCGCTGGGGCTGACGTCGGCGGTGAGCGTGCTGGTGATTGCATGCCCGTGCGCACTGGGGCTGGCGACGCCGACGGCGATCACGGTGGCGATCGGGCGCGGGGCGCGCGCGGGGATTTTAATCAAGGACGCGGCGACGCTGCAAAAACTACACCGGGTGAACACGCTGGTGGTGGACAAGACGGGGACGATCACGCGCGGGCGGCCGGAACTGGTGGAATTGCAGGATTTTACGGGCGCGGGGCGGGCGAGGATTTTGGGATTGCTGGCGGCGTTGGAGAAGAATTCCGAGCATCCGCTGGCGCGGGCGGTGCTGACGGCGGCGGAAAACGAAAAAGTGGCGGTGCCGGCGGTGGATGCCTTTGAGGCGCTGAAAGGACGCGGGGTGCGCGCGGTGATTGACGGCGTGGAGTATTTTGCGGGGAGCGAGCGGCTGGCGCGGGAGCGCGGGTGGGCGCCGGATGCGGCGGCGCTGGAAAAGGAAACGAAGCAAGGGCGCACGCCGATATTTTTGGGATCGGCGAACGGATTGCTGGCGTTGGCGTGGGTGGCGGATGCGGCGAAGCCGGAGGCGAAAGCGGCGGTGGCGAGGCTGGGGGCAATGGGGATTCAGGTGGCGATGCTGACTGGCGACGATGAGAACACGGCGCGGCGCATTGCGGATGAAGTGGGGATTGCGGAAGTGGCGGCGCGAGCGCTGCCGGCGGACAAGCTGGAGAAAATCAAGGCGCTGCAGGCGCGCGGACTGGTGGTGGCGATGGCGGGGGACGGGGTGAACGACGCACCGGCGCTGGCGCAGGCGGACGTGGGCATCGCGATGGGGACGGGGGCGGACGCGGCGATAGCGACGGCGGGAGTGACCCTGCTGCACGGAGACTTGGCAAAGCTGGCGCAGGCGGTGGAGCTGGCGCGCCGGACGATGCGGGTGATTGGGCAGAATTTGTTTTGGGCGTTCGGGTTCAACGCCATCGGGATACCGCTGGCGGCGGGTTTGTTCTACCCGGTGCTGGGGTGGACGCTGTCGCCGATGTTCGCGGGGCTGGCGATGGCGTTTTCGAGCGTGGCGGTGGTGACAAACTCGCTGCGGCTGAGGCGGTGGAGGGAGAGTTGAGGGGGTGAATTGGTGAAGGGTTGAAGGGTTAAAGGGGTTGAATGGTTGAAGGGGTGAAAGGTTAAAGGGTTGAAGAGTTAAACGGAGTTGGAAGGGTGGTGGGGCGCAACTTTTGGGAGCAGGGAGGGGTTTTTAAGGCTAAGTTGCTATAGCCATGAGAACGTTGGCAAAGATCCTAGTGGCAGGGCTGGCTGGGATGCTGGCGGTGAACGCGGGGAGCGTGAATGCGCTGGGGGCTAGCGCACAGCGGGTGGCGCGGCATGTGCATCGTCCGCACCCAAAGCCGAATCCGTTCTACTACCATGCCGGACGGCATTCGATTCCGCGGCCGAAGCCGGGGTCGATGCATCCGTGGGGCGAGCGGCCGTTTCACCGACAGCACATCCGGCGGCCGGCGAGGCACAGGGCGACGGGCGGAGCGAACGGGGCCGACGAGACGCCGGCCACGAACAAGGAGCAGGTGCCGAGGCCGAGCTTTCCGATCACTGAGGTAACTTGATGACCTGGCCGGGTTTGATGCGCGTGGGATCGATGCCGGGGTTGGCTTTGAGGAGGGCTTTGAGGGTGCAGTGTTCGTGCTCGCTGATGACGTCGAGGGTGTCGCCTTTTTTGACGGTGTAGGTGCGCGGGGTGGCAGGAGGACGTTGAAGCGTTGAAGAGTTAATCGGTTGAAGCGAGGAGATAGCAGAGTCTGCAGCGGAGGCAGACGGAGTTTGGCCGGGCGCGGGGGGGAAGCGGGCGAAGCCGTAATCGAAAAGGGCCTTGGCGTCGTCCCATTTGTCGGAGCTGTCGAGGATGATGAGTTGGAGCTCGTGGCCGTTGCGGTCCACGGCGGCGGCGTAGGTGTGTTTGGATTCCTCGGTCCAGCCGGTTTTGGCGGGGCCCATGCCGGGGTATTCGCCGAGGAGTTTGTTGTGGTTGACGAGGATGCGGGTGCCGGCCTGGGTAGTGAGCTTAAAATCCTTGGTGGAGGTGATTTTGCGCAGTTCGGGGATGGCGATGGCGGCCTGGAAGATTTTGAGGAGGTCGGAGGCGGTGGTAAACTGGTTGTCCTTGGGCAGGCCGTTGGGGCTTTGGAACTGGGAGCCGGTGCAGCCGAGTTCCTTGGCGCGGGCGTTCATTTTGGCGACGAAGGCGGGGACGGAGCCGGAGGTGTAGCGGGCGAGGGTCATGGCGGCGTCGTTGTCGGAGCCGATGAGGAGGGCGAAAACGAGGTCGTGGATGGAGACGGTTTCGCCGGCGATGAGGGGGATGTGGCTGGGCTCGACTTCGGTGTCCTCCTTGGCGACCTGGACGGTGCCGTTGAGGCCGTGGTTGCTTTCGTAAACGACGAGGGCGGTGAGGAGCT
>JBEKZN010000300.1:0-3185 GCA_049509815.1 Opitutales bacterium | reverse complement strand
ATTGAAGGCAAGATAAGTTGATGGGGACCGGCTCTGGCTGAGAGGGCGGCAACTGCATAGCAGTCATCTTTTGCGGCCATTTGTCGGAGCAAAACGAGCCACCAATGGCGGCGTTTGGCTGATGCGACGGCGAGTTTGAGGGTGGGTTTGCCGGCCGCGTGGCTGAAGACGGCGGCGCAGGCGAAGAGGCGCCAGCGCAGGGTGGTCAGTTCGGCGCGTTGGGGTTGACCCAGGCGACGTTGGAGGCCGACGCACAGGTTGTAGGCGCAGATCGCCAGATGGCAGGCGGCCTCGGTGGCCCAGAACGAGCGGCAACACAGGCCCTTCAGGGCGAACTGGGTGCCCAGTTCCTTGATCCGGTTCTCGATGTCGGCCCGGCCGTTGTAGCGGCGCCACACTTCGAGGGCGCTGACGGTGGCGGCCAGGTTGGTGCGCAGGGCTTGGAATCGGTACCCGGGGACCTCGAGCAAATACTTCCCGCCGCCCTGGGGCCGCTCGGCGATGCGCTGGCGCAGGACCACCAGTCGAACCCCGTCCTCCATCAGGTCCTGCACCTCGAGCCCCGCCACCTCGGTCGGCGTCCACGCCGCATCATCATGGCGGCAGAGCGTGCGCACCGGCGCGCGCAGCGCCGCCGTCATGATGTAGCTCAGGCCCCGGGCCTCCAGCTCGCCGATCATGGCGTGGGTGCAGAAGCCGGAGTCGGCGCGCACCAAGCCGATCCGCACCGCCTCCGGCAGCCGGGCCAGGGTGTCAGCGAGGAAGGTGGCGGCGCCACTGACGCAGGCGGTGTTGCCGGGCCGCAGCCAGAAGTGCGCGACCAGCGGCACCTCGGCGATCGCCGCGACGATCGGTCGGTGGCAGGGCTTCAGGCCCTTGCGGGTGTAGCCGACCCGCACGCCTTCCTGGTGGCCGTCCTCGTGCAGGAGCGAAAAGGAATCCAGATCCAGGGTGTAGCCCTCGGCGCGCGCGGGCAGATCCTGCAACGCCCAGCGGTGCAGCCCCGATAACCCCTCGCAAGCGCTTCTACCGCAGCGGCCAAAAAAGCGCGAAAGCGTAGATTGACTCGGCACGGCCTCGATCCCGAGCACCTCGGCCACCGCCGGATCATGCGCCAGATGGGCCACCCGGGCCAGCTTGTCGGCCCCACACAGGATGCCCCCGATGAAGCCCAGCGCCGTGTCGCACGGATCGTAGGCGTTAGGGCTGGTCGGCTCATGGGGCAGCACCGATCGCAACTCGGCCCGCAGCCCACGCTCCGTGATAAATCGGGTCCACACGGCCAGCCCGCCGTGCGCTGTCAGGCGCTGGTCGGTGAAGCCGATCCGAATCGACTTCACCCCGTCTTTGGTGCCCAAATCTAGCCGCACCGTTTGGTTCGCCTCCTCCGGAGGCGTTAGCGTTGTTCTAATGTTCACACCATCAACAACGCCAAACGGTGCGCCTTTTGGCGACTACGTCCTCAACTGAATGACCCCGGCTTAGGCCAAAATTGGCATTCGTCTTGGGGTGATCGTGTGCCAGCCGCTTGGCGACGACCGTCATCTCGGCCTGCGCTTGAACCAGGGTCACTCCCGGCTTGAGACGGGCCGTCACGGTGTACCATCCCGAGCCGTGCCTGTTCTCCTTGTCCACCAACGTGAAAGGATCGAGCGGAAAGAGGGCCGCCGGTCCGCCCAGTAGGGTTGGGTCGTCGAGTGTGGGGGGCATGACACCGACGATGGTGTAGGTGCGTCCGTTGATCCGGATAGGGCGCCCGAGGACCGCGGGAGCCGAGCCGTAATGTTCGCGCCAGTATGCGTTGCTGATAAGCGTGAGCCATTCCGATCGCTTTGCCTCGTCCTCGGTGAACGGGCGTCCGATCTGCGGCTGCACGCCGATGATGGGGAAAAAGTTGGCGGAAACAAAAACGCACCCGTACTGAACCGCGGGCTTCCCGGTTTCTGCCACGCTCGCCCGTGCATGGTTATATGCCGCCATGTCCTCAAAGACTGTGCTCTGCGCCCGCTCCTCCACGAAATCGCCCGATCCCTGTGCCCAGATGTCGCCCTGAGAAGAGGAGGCCCAAACCAAGACGAGCCCGCCGGTGTCCCTAAACGGAAGCGACTGCAGCAGCAGGCGATTGAGAACGGTAAAGGCCGTGGTATTGACGCCGATGCCAAGTGTGAGCGTCGCCAGGGCCACGACCGTGAACCCTGGATTCTTGGCGAGCTGGCGCAGGGCGTACTTCATGAAAAACTCAGGTTACATTGGCGCCAGGCTAGGTGAGGCCGCTCTGCGTCTCGGATGATTCCTGCGCAATCGGAGGCAGGGCGGCCACGGCGAACAGGGTCATGGCGAGCCCGGTCATGAGCAGCCACGCGGCGATGCCGGATGCGTCGTCCTGCGAAAGAAGCGCCTTTGCCGCCAGCGCGACGAGCGTGAAGTTCGGGCAGAGCAGCAGGTAAGCCTTGGCGTCGCCGCCCGTGCGCGCAAACCAGCTGTGCAGGAGGTGCCGGAAGATGATGATGAGACCGGCGGAGCAGAGCGCCATGAGGGCGTTCATGGAAAACAGGGCGGTCAAGGGGACCTGCGTCCCGAGGGAAGTGAAGAACAGCGGAATAAGGAACCGCCGGCTGATCGGCGCCATGTAATCATCGAGGTTGCGCCCCCGGTGCCTGACGCGGCTCGAGAAGAGCCCGAGGAAGAACGCGGTTTTCGGGCCGGAGAGACCGAACCGCTCGCCCACGGCGCAGACGGCGAGGACGAGGAGGGCCACGAAATGCAGGCGCCAGCGCGTCGTCCGCTCCAGCACCGTCTGCAGGAGCTTGGTCATGTGCGCGGCCGTCCGGCTGCAGGTGTAGACCACGAGCGCCATTCCCGCGAGTTTGAGCCCCACCACCCAGGCGGGCGTGTCGCCGAGCACCGCCGTTTCCGTGGCGAGAAGCACGACGGCAAGCACTTCAAGGAGAACCATGACATGGAGGACGAACGCCCGGGAATCGCCTTCCAGGCCTGGGTAGTGCTTCCACGCGGCGTGGGCCATGCCGACCGAGCAGGCGCTGAGCGCCGCCGCGGCGACAAAGGAGTCGAGCCAGGGAAGGCCTGCCAGGCGGGCGAGCGTCAGCAGCAGCGGGTATTGGGGAAGGAGCCACTTCAGGAGAAAGCGAAGCGGGGCCCCGAGCTGGCGCCAGAGCGGCAGCTCG
>JBEKZN010000030.1:0-10133 GCA_049509815.1 Opitutales bacterium | reverse complement strand
CCTTGTGTGTGAAGCTGGAAGCGAAGCCCGGCAAGGAAGCGGAAGTGGTGGCGTTTTTAAACAGTGGGCTCGAGCTGGTGGAGGACGAGCCGGCGACGACGGTGTGGTTTGCGATTAAATTCGGACCGGCGACGTTTGGCATCTTCGATGCGTTTCCCGACGAGGCGGGACGACAGGCGCATTTGACGGGCATGGTCGCAGCGGCGCTCATGGCAAAGGCGGGTGAATTGCTGGCCAAGCCGCCAGAAATTGAAAAGGTGGATGTGCTGGCGGCGAAGCTGCCGAGGTGAGGGGAATGACGAGGATGCGCTCCGGTCATACTTGGTAGGGGAAGCGGACGAAGGGGTCGTGTTTGGGGAAGGCCTTGGTGTTGCGGGTGACGAGGAGGGCGTCGGAGGTGCGGGCGGAGGCCCAGATGATGGCGTCGGGTAATTTTATGTTGTGCGCCTGGCGGAGGCGGCCGGCTTCCTCGGCGACGGTTTGGTCGAAGGGGACGACGCTGAACGCGGCGAGAAAGTCGCGGCAGCGCCGGTTTTCGTCGGCGTTCTTCGCGCCGATCATGACCTCGGTCCAGGAAACGACGCTGATGAGCCGTTGATCGTATTTTTGCAATTCGACCCGGGCCTTGGGCTGGCCGAGGAGGTAATCGATGAGGACGTCGCTGTCGAAGACGGCTTTCATCGCCATTCTTTGCGGAGTTGCTCGACGTATTGGCGGGAATCGGGCGTGCGGCCTTTCCAGAGGCCGAAGGCCATGGGGAGGCCGTCGTCATCGGCTTTTTGTTCTTCGAGCAGGCTGGAGACGGCGCGGCGGATGGCTTCGGCGCGGGAGATTTTTTCGCGGCGGCAAAGGGCGGAGAGGCCGCGGAGTTGTTCGGCGGGCAGTTCAACGATGGTTCGCATAACGTCATCAGATAACGTCATCATCCAAGAGATGTCAAGCACCGTAGTGGCTGGCGGCGTTTCTATCTTCCGAGGAGCGAGGCCCAGACGTGGCGGGCTTGGTCGGCGAGGGTGGAGCGGGCGAGGCGGGCAGCGGATGCTTGCAACGGGTTGCGAAACGTTGCTAGATTGCGGTCATGCAAAATAGTGCTGGCGCGAGTTATACGGCCATCGTCAAGCGCGATGGGGCTTGGTGGATTGGGTGGATCGAGGAAGTGCCCGGAGTCAACGCGCAGGAGCGGACGCGGGGGAAGTTGTTGAAGTCGCTGGGGGTTATCCTGCGGGAGGCTTTGGAGATGAACCGGGCGGAGGCGCGCGACGCCGCGGT
The DNA here is from genome assembly GCA_049509815.1 of Opitutales bacterium. Classification (GTDB taxonomy): domain Bacteria; phylum Verrucomicrobiota; class Verrucomicrobiia; order Opitutales; family JABDGR01; genus CAZDAQ01. Next base: position 8,864 of record JBEKZN010000030.1, on the reverse strand, counting down.
GGACGATTATGAGGAAGTGGCCTTGGTGCCATGAAGCGGCGCGAGCTGCTGCGGCATCTGCACGCTCACGGATGTTCGCTGATCCGCGAAGGCGGGAATCATTCGTGGTGGGGTAATCAGGCGAAAAACAAGCGTTCCGCGGTGCCGCGTCATACGGAAGTCCGCGATTTGCTGGCGCGAAAAATTTGCAAGGACTTGGAGATTCCGTACCCGTAATGGAGAATTACCGGCCGCTGAGGGCGGCCCAGACGTGGCGGGCTTTGTCGGCGAGGGTTGAGCGGGCGAGTTCGACGGCGGCGAGGCGGGCCTGGAGGTTTTCGTTGGCGATGGCGGCGAGGTCATCGAGGTTGTAGAGGTAAACGTTGTCGAGGCCGGCGGCGTCGGGGGCGATGTTGCGGGGGACGGCTAGGTCGATGATGAAGAGAGGGCGACCGGCGCGGGCGTAGCTGGCGGCGGCGAGTTGGGCGCGGTTGAGGATGGGGGCGTCGGTGGCGAGGGCGCAGAGGACGATGTCGGCGGTGGCGAGGAGGGCGGGGACGCGGGGGAGTTCGACAGCGGCGCCTTCGTGGGGGCCGGCGAGTTGCTGGGCGTGGGCAAGGGTGCGGCTGGCGACGGTGACGGTTTGCGCGCCGCGGCTGCGGAGGGCCTGGAGGGCGCTTTGGCCGACTTCGCCGGCGCCGAGGAGAAGGAGGTGGCTGTGGGCGGGGTCGCCAAAGATGCGGGTGGCGAGTTCGGCGGCGACGGAGCCGATGCTGACGGCGCCGCGGCCGATGGCGGTGTGGGTGCGGGCCCATTTGGCGGCCTGGAAGCTTTTTTGGAAGATGCGGTTGAGGACGGGGCCGGCGGCGCCGCGGCGGGCGGCGTCGGTGTAGGAGTCCTTGATTTGGCCGAGGATTTCAGTTTCGCCGACCATTTGGGAGTCGAGGCCGGCGGCGACGTCGAAGACGTGGGAGACGACGTCCTGATGCTGTTTCCAGAGGACGAACTGGCCGAGTTCGGCGGGGTCGAGGAGGTGGAATTTTCCGAGGTGTTCGAGGAGTTGCGTACGGAGGGTGGCCGCTTCGGAATTATTCGGGATCACTCCGTAGAGTTCGACGCGGTTGCAGGTGTTGAGGACGAGGGCTTCGGGGAGGTTGAGGCCGGCGGGGCCGCGGAGGAGTTCGTAAACGGTGTCGAGACGGTCGGTGGGAATGGCGAGGCGCTCGCGCACCGCGAGGGGGGCGGTGCGGTGGGTGCTGCCGAGGAGGAACAGCTCTGGGATGGAAGAAGACATCAAAAGGCGAAGACAGAATTCAAAAGGGGAATTCAAAATTCAAAATTGAAGATTCAAGATGGAAGAGGGGTTAAAACGTTGAAGGGTTAAAGAGAGGGGTTATTTGTTCACGGTGCTCGTGGGCGAGAGGGGTGGGTTGCGGTCGTTGCGGGAGACGGGCCAGAGGGAGAACATGGCGAAGGCGAAGAGGAGGACACAGGTCCAGGCGTAGGCGCCGGCGACGAGGCGGTTGCGCCAGCGGAGCCAGCCGACGGCGAGGTAACCGATCCAGACGGCAATGACGACGGTGAGTTTGCCGGCGCTGACGCCGCCGGGCTGGCCGAGCCAGTCGAGCGCGCCGAGGATGACGGCCACGCTGAGCGCCCAGACGCCGACGAGGAGGAGCTGGCGGTTGAGGGCGTCGAGTTCGGCGAGGGAGGGCAGGAGGCGGAAGATGCCGGAGAAGCGCTTGTGTTCCAGGCCGTAGCGCTGGATGAGGTACATGAGGGCAGTGACGGCGAGCAGGCCGAAGACGCCGTAGCTGAAGAGGGCGAGGGCGACGTGGAAGCCGATCCAGGGGTCGCCGGCGCTGGCGACGCCGACAGGCGGGAGGTTGGCGCCGGGCATGAAGAGCGAGGCGAGGCCGAGCAGCGCGGCGAGGCCGGAGGCGAAGAGGCCGAGCAGGCGCAGGCGGAGGGTCGCGCGCAGGATGAGCTTGAGGAAGATGGTGACCCAGGCGAGGGCTTGGAGCAGTTCGAAGGTGTTGGCGACGGGGAAGGAGTGGGTTTCGAGGCCGCGGAGGTAGAGGCCGGTACTTTGGGCGGCGAAGCCGGCAATGATAAGGGCGTAGAAGACCGGACGATGGTGCTCGCGTCCGCGGACAGTGACGGCCAAGGCGTAGCCGAAGCCGAGGACGTACAAGGCGACCGCGGCCTGGAGCAGATGCAGGGGAGTGTTTCCGGTCACGACGAAAAGGATTGGGCGAAACGAGAAAGGTTAGCGGAAAGGGAGGCGGGCGCTCAAGCGGAATAGGCGCGGGATGGGTGAGGAGTTAGAAGGGTTGAAGGGTTAAAGCGTTGAAGTGGCGGAAGGGTGAGGGTTTGATTGCGGTAATATGCCGACTTGGAACAGCGAGCAGTATTTGAAATTTGCGGCGGAGCGGACGCAGCCGGCGGTGGATTTGGCGGCGCGGGTGCGGGTGGAAACGCCGCGGCGGGTGATGGACCTGGGGTGCGGGCCGGGCAACAGCACGGAGGTGCTGGCGCGGCGGTGGCCGGGGGCGGAGTTGGCCGGGCTGGACAGTTCGTTGGAGATGATTGCGGCGGCGCGGAAGGCGCATCCGGAGTGGCGGTGGAGCACGGGAGACATCGGGACGTGGATGGCGGAGGAGCCGTACGAGGTGGTGTTTTCGAATGCGGCGCTGCAGTGGGTGCCGGAGCATGGGCGGGTGTTGCCGCAGTTGCTGAAGCAGGTGGCGGAGGGCGGGGCGCTGGCGATGCAGGTGCCGGCGAACTTGGATGCGCCGGCGCATGTGCTGATGCGGGAGCTGGGAGCGGCAGCGGCGTGGCGGGGGTATTTTGAGGGGAAGGTGCGGGAGTGGCATGTCGGGACGACGGAGGATTACTATGACCTGATGGCGCCGCAGACGGCGCGGGTGGATTTGTGGGTGACGGAATACCAGCATGTGCTGGCGGGGCCGGAGGGGTTGGTGGAGTGGTACCGGGGCACGGGATTGCGGCCATGGCTGGATGCGTTGCCGGACGAGGCAACGCGGGCGCGGTTTGAGGCGGATTATCTGGAGGCGGTGCGGGTGGCGTACCCCCGGCGGGCGGACGGGCGGGTGCTGTTTCCGTTCCGGCGGTTGTTTTTGGTGGCATACAGGTAGATTTAGGGCGGGCGCGAGCCGGTTCGGGCTTGCTTACGAGGGGGATAAGGTATTTTTTGATTCGCTGGGATTTTGACGTCCCAGCGCATGGCCCAAAACCCGTCCAAGCCCGAAATCGTGTTGCAGGGGGTCGCCGCCTCACCGGGCGTGGCTCACGGGGAGGCGTTTGTGTTTTTGCAGAAGGAGCTGGAGATTCCGGTTTACCAGGTGGAGGCGAAGCAGCGGAAGGCGGAGATTGCGCGGTTCGAGGGGGCGATTGCGCTGACACGCGCGCAGATCGGCAAGCTGCGGGCGGAGGTGGCGGAGCGGCTGGGCGAACAGGAGGCGCAGATTTTTGACGCGCATTTGCTGGTGCTGGAGGACAACGCGCTGATTGACGAGACGATCAGCGAGTTGAACGAGACGGGGTACAACATCGACTACTGCTTCCACTCGGTGGCGAAGCGGTTCATCGAGGCGTTCGGCAAGATTGACGACGAGTATTTGAAGGAGCGGGTGACGGACATCCGGGACGTGACGCGGCGGGTGCTGCTGAACTTGCTGGGGCATTCGTCGGTGACGCTGGCGCGGCTGGGCGGCCAGCGGGTGATTGTGTCGGAGGATTTATCGCCTTCGGACACGGCGAGTTTTGACAAGGGCAGCGTGCTGGGGCTGGTGACGAACGTGGGCAGCAGCACGAGCCACGCGGTGATCATGGCGCGTTCGCTGCAGGTGCCGGCGGTGGTGGGGTTGAACGACGTGACGACGCGGATCGACAACGGAGATCATGTGCTGGTGGACGGGTACGAGGGGCTGGTGATCGTGAACCCGACGGACCAGACGCTGTTCCGGTACGGGAAGATCCAGGAGCGCCGGCGGGACATCAGGAAGGTGATTGAGGCGGTGATTCCGCTGCCGTGCGAGACGACGAACGGGGAGCGGGTGCCGCTGCTGGCGAACATCGGCGGGCCGGAAGACATCGAGGAAGTGAGGAAATTCAACGCCGAAGGCGTGGGGCTGTACCGGACGGAGAGCCTGTTCATCCGGCGCGACAAGTTTCCGGGTGAAGAGGAGCAGTTCGAGGCGTACAAGCAGGTGGCGGAGACGCTGAGGCCGAAGGTGGTGACGATCCGGACGCTGGACCTGGGCGGGGACAAGCGAACGAGCGCGATGCATTTTACGCAGAACGAGGAAAACCCGTTCATGGGGTTCCGCGCGATCCGGTTCTGCCTGGAGCACCGGGATATTTTTCGCGAGCAGTTGCGGGCGATCTTGCGGGCGAGCGCCTACGGGAAGGTGAAGATCATGTACCCGATGATCAGCGGGTTGAACGAGTTGATCCAGGCGAACCTGGTGCTGGAGGAGGCGAAGCGCGAGCTGCGGGCGAAGCAGATCGCCTTCGACAACGCGATCGAGGTGGGCAGCATGATCGAGATTCCGAGCGCGGCGTGGACGGCGGACCAACTGGCGGTGCATTGCTCGTTTTTCAGCATCGGGACGAACGACTTGATCCAGTACATGCTGGCGGTGGACCGGGTGAACGACCGGGTGGCGCATCTTTACGAGCCGGCGCATCCGGCGGTGCTGCGGGCGATTCAGAATGTGATCGAGGCGGCGCGGCCGCACGGGTTGAAGGTGAGCATTTGCGGCGAGATGGGCGGGGATCCGTTGTTTGCGCCGCTGTTGATCGGCCTGGGGGCGAGCGAATTGAGCATCACGCCGGCGGGTTTGCCGGAGGTCAAATACCTGTTGCGCAGCACCAGCCTGGCGGAGTTGCGGGCATTGACCGCCACGGTGTTGCAGCAATCGGACCCGAAGAACACGCAGAAGTTATTGCGGCGTTTCTACACGGAACACATGGGGGAGCTGGCGCGGCCGGATTTGAGTTCGTGAGGGCCGCTGGGGCGGGCGGTTGCTCGTCCCTTGACTCGCATGGGGCGGGACGATAACGGTAGAACTTTTCCTTCAAATCAGGGTCAAAGCCAGCACAGTCCGGTTAAACGGGCACGCCGGGCGGATTCTTCCTTATATCTCAACCCATTGCCGGCATGGCCAAAAAGAAACGCTCCATCCATGACGAAGGCCTGCCCGAATGGGTGATGACCGCGCTCAAGGTGGGCGGGGTGCTGGCGGCGATCGCGTTGGTATTTCTGGCGGCGTGGTCGCTGTCGGCGCTGGGGCCGCACCGGGTGAACGAGGCGCACGAGACCTACCTGTACGACAGCGAGATTCCGCCGGAGGTGACGGCGATGCGGGACCAGAGCGTGAAGCTGGAGAATGAGTTTCACGACGCGGAAAAGAACCAGGCGGAAATCACGGCGGACGACTTGAACAAACTGGAGCAGGCGATCCAACTGGAGCGGGAGTACCTGGAGCGCACCGGGCACAGCCTGGCCGAGGGCGACGACCGCCTGGATGACATGAACAAGAGTTTGCAGGACTACCAGACGGACCCGCTGCGCAAGCAGAGCTACGACCTGGAGCAGAAGTCGGAGGACGAGCAAAACGCGGGCAACAACACGGCGGCGATTGATTCGCTGACCGAGGCGGTGAAGCTGCAGGAGACGATCAACGAGAACTATCCGCTGACGAAGAACCGGGATTACTCGCGCCTGGCGATGTTGCAGCACCGGATCGATTATCTGAACGCCCAGCCGCTGGACGCCGACAGCCACGCCGCGGAGGCGGCGGCGCAGGATGCCTTGCAAAAGGAGGACTGGGGGACGGCGCAGGTGGACTTCCAGAAGGCGTACGATTTGCAGGCGCGCATCAACCGGGATTATTCGGACCAGCAATTCACCAACATGGCGCGGCAGGAGGATCTGGCCAATGAGTTGGTGTCGCTGCGCTCGACGGGCAGCCACCGGCAGGTGGTGGAATTGCTGGCGAAGGCGAAGGCGGCGGCGAACAATCCGCTGCAGGCGGCCGAGTTTTTGCAGGACGCGTTGCGCGAGCAGCGCGATTTGATCAAGGATTATCCGGAGAGCCGCTTTGCGGACGAGTCGCTGGCGGAGAACATCGACACGGACTTGCAGACGGCGCTGAGCGAGCCGGTGGCGGACGAAATTCAGCGCCAAGTGCAGGTGCTGGCGGAGGCGTTGCGCAACCGGCACGACCAGGAGGCGCGCGACCAGGTGTCCATCCTGGCGCAAAAGGTGGAGCATTTTCAGGACAGTTTTCCGCGCAGCCCGCTGCTGCAGGGGGACCTTGAACAGCGGATCGAGTACATCAATTTCAAGGCGGCCGACCTGGCCAGCATCCAGGATCAGGTTTATGCGCAACTGCGGCCGCTGCCGGGGCAGAAGACCCTGGAGCTTTTCAGGGAGGAGATTCCGCAATCGCTGTACCAGGCGGTGATCGGCGGCAACCCGAGCCGCAATTTTGGCCCGCAACTGCCGGTGGACTCGGTGAGCTGGCAGGATGCGAAGGAGTTTTGCCGGCATTTGGAATGGGTGCTGGCGCGGCCGGTGCGGCTGCCGACGGAGTCGGAATTCCGGCTGGCGGTGGGCAATACGAGCCAACTGGATGTGTCGGCGGTTTCGTGGAACCTGGACAACAGCGGGGGGCACACGCAGCCGGTGGCGACGAAGGCGCCGAATGCGGCGGGTTTTTATGATCTGCTGGGCAACGTGGAGGAGTGGCTGGAGCGGCCGGCCGATGCGAGCGAGGACGAGGCGCCGGTGGCTGGTGGCGACGCGCAGACGCCGGTGGACACGATTCGCGATGCAACGGTCACCGAGATTCCGATGATAGACCGGAGCCGTTTTACGGGATTTCGGATTGTGGTGGACTTGGATGAGGCAGCGCCGTTGACGGACGCCGCGTCGGCGGGCAATACGACCGCGGCTCCCGCCAGTGCGGCAGTGCCCGTGCCAGCGGTGACGGATGCGCCTGCGGCGGCGCCCGCGAGCGCGCCGTGATGCTGGGCTCGGCGTTTAGGGCGTGGAAGCGGGAGGAGTGGGCGCGGAAGCGGCCAGCCGCGCGGCGCGTTGGGCGAGGGCGCGGCGTTCGTCTTCGCGCATCCAGCCCCAGAAACTCCAGCCGAGCATGGCGAGGGAAACGATGATGGCGGCCAGTTCCATGATGGTGGCGCCAACGATCTGGTCCTGCATGGCGTCGAATCCGGGGATGAGGCGCGGGGCGAGTTCGTAGGTGCGGTAGAGCGGGTCGGTGGAAAGGGTGAGGAGGCCGAGCAGGGGCATGTGGCCGATGGTGAGGACAAAGGCGCAGAGGATGCGCACGGGGTAGTTGGCGGGCGGAAACACGCGCGAGGGGCTGAGGAAGATCCACCACATGAGGAGGGCGGAGCCGAACATGCTGGCGTGCTCGAGGATGTGGATGGGGCGGTTGCGCAGGGCGGCCTCAAAGAACTCGGGGAGGTGCCAGAGGGGGAAGATGACAATGAAGGCGCCGCAACCGACGACGGGATGAAAGAGCGGGGCGGCGATTTTTTTGATCCAGGGGCGGCGCAGGATGGCGTCGGCCATCCACCAGGGCGTGCCCCAGAGGAGCATGGGCGGGGTGACGTACACGATAAGGAGGTGCTGAACCATGTGGATGGAGAAGAGGTAGTCTTCGCCGAACTGGTCGAGGGGGGAGCCGACGGCGAGGTAGTTGAGAACGAGCGCGGAGAAATAGACGAGGGCACGGGCAGCGGGAAAGGGAGTGCCGGGCGGGGCGAGTTGCGCGCGCAGGGGCCACGCGGCGACGGCAAAGGCCCAGCCGAGAAACAGGAGGCTGAAGAGGAGCAGGGGCTCGTTGTGCCAGTGAAGGGGGACGGGCATGGGGGTTATAAATGACGGGACTGGAACGACGAATAGCGGAATTGACGCGGGGCAGGGAGAACGAATTTGCCACCAAGGCGATTATATCGGTATATTTCACCCCTTTGAGGTAGGGGCCGACCGAGTATTAACGATGCTTCATGGCTTGCTACTTACCCGGGTTTTGCGCATGGTTGAACCATGAGCAATCGGGACTTGGTCATTGAGCTCGTTTCGCGTCTGCCGGAAAACACTCCGCTGCCGGAAATCGCTCATGAAATTGAATTTTTGGCGGGCGTGCGCGAGGGACTGGCCCAAGCCGAGCGAGGAGAGGGCCTGCCAGCGGAGGACGTCCGCAAACTGTTACCTCAATGGGCCATCAAGTCATCCTGACACCCCGTGCCATTGAAGACCTGAGAGCGATTGTTGAATACATTGCGGCCGACAATCCCGGTCGCGCCCTCACCTTCGGCGAAGAGTTAATTGAGCGGGCCTTGAGCCTGGGCGAGTGGCCGAACGCGGGGCGAATGGTTCCGGAAATCCACGATTCGGCGGTGCGCGAATTGATCCACCAATCCTATCGAATCGTCTTTAAAATTCAGGCGGGCGCGAAGGTTGTTTATGTGGTTCGATTCTGGCATGCGGCGCGCGGCAAGCCGCGGCTCGAGGGGTAAAGTAGAAGGGGGCGTTATTCAGAGCGGGTCGCGGAGTCGTGCCAGCGGCGCAGGAGGAGCCAGGTGAGGAGCTGGACGGCGGCGACGAAGAGGAAGCCGAGGACGCAGGTGACAAGGGCGACGGCGAAGACTTCGGGCATTTTGCCGGGGTTGCTGCGGTAGATGATGAGGAGGTAGCCGAGGGTGTTGGGCTGGGTGCCGGCGAGAAATTCGCCGGCGATGGCGCCGATGGGGGCGAGGGTGGCGGCGATTTTCACGCCGGTGAGGAAATAGGGCAGGGCGAAGGGGAGGCGCAGGAGGAGAATTTCCTG
>JBEKZN010000003.1:0-16894 GCA_049509815.1 Opitutales bacterium | reverse complement strand
AATCCAAAAAACGCGGGCCCGCCGGCCCGACTTATACACCGAATTCCAAAAACCATCGCCATCTGCGAATCCGCCGCCAGAGCTACGATAAATTGCGCGGGCCTCCCGGAGCGAAAAACTTTACATCATCAAGGAGCCTGAGTCATGAATCCGATCATTGTTGAGCTTACGCGTTCGCAAATCCAAGCCGATCGCGCCCAATTCAAAGTGGGCGACGGGGTGCGGGTCCATACCAAGGTGCGGGAGGGGGACAAGGAGCGGGTGCAGATATTCAGCGGGATCGTGATCGCGCACAAGGGGCGCGGGGCGCACGCGAGTTTCACCGTGCGGCGCATATCGTACGGGGAGGGTGTGGAGCGGGTGTTTCCGGTGCATTCGCCGAGCATTGCGAAGATCGAGGTGGACCGGGAGGCGATCACGCAGAAGGCGCGGCTGTACTACCTGCGCAAGCGGGTGGGCAAGCAGGCTTCGACGGTCAAGGAGCGGCGCCTGCTGGAAGCGGCGGGGGCGATTGATGAGAAGAGCTCGCCCGAGGCGGCGGAAGCGGCCGTGGCGAAGTAGGCCCCAAATGGGGTGGTTTTCAGTGCTTTTTTTGCACCGGCCCTTATGGTAGGGTGCAGGTGAGTTGCGCTTGAGCGCGGAAACGCGCGGGATGTCTTCGGCTTGGGCCGGGGAACCAAGGGCAGCCATTCGGGTGTCTTATCCATTTATGGCAATGAAACGTGTTTGGCGCTGGTTGCTCATGGGGGTTGGTGCGGTCGTCGTGCTGCTTGTCGTGGTCGTGGCGGTGGCGGGGAGCGCGACTTTCCAGACGGCCATGGCCCTGCGGTATCTGCGGACGATTGATCCGGAGGCGCAGCTGCAGAGTGTGTCGCTGGGGATGAGCGGGGGCGATTTGCATGGGCTGGTCTTCACGACCGGCGGGATGAAGCTGAATCTGCCGGACGCAGCGGTGAGTTATTCGCTGAGCCAACTGGTGTTCGGGCAGGTGAAGGTGATCAACAAGATGATGGCGACGGGGTTGGTGGTGAATCTGGTGACTAGCCCGCCGGCCACGGAGGCAGCGCCGGCGGCGGAGGCGGAAAAACCGGCGACAGCGGGCGGCGGATCGTCGGTGGCGTTGCTGATCCAGGAGGCGGACTTGACGGGGACGCTGTTTTTGCCGGCACAGCGAAGCGTGGGGGTGGTGATGACGGCGCATGATTTGGGCGCGGGGGGCAACGGCACCGCGCAGGTGCAGTGGACTTTCAAGGATGAGGCGAAGGAGGCGGTGGTGCGAGTAATCGAGGTGAACACGAATTTGAGCCTGGCGTTGAATGATCAGATGGAGCCGCTGGATTTGGATTTGATGGTGAAAATGGCGGCGAACCTGCCGGGACAGACGGCGCCGGCCAAGCTGGCCGTGCAGGTGACGTCGGCAGCGCCCAAGAGCAGCGGGGAGCGGGATTTCTCGCTGGCAATTTCGCAGCCGGGCGCGGGCGGCAACACGACGGCGGGGACGCAGTTGGTGGCGCTGGCCGGGGCAATTCAAAGCGGCGGCGCGAGCTCGGGGAATTTCAATGTGAATTGCACGAGCGGACAGGTGGCGGCGTTTGCGATGGGGGAGAAGCTGCCGGATTTCGACGTGCGCGGGAGCGGGCAGTTCAGTTTTGACGGGAGCAAGGGCGGCAGCGTGAAGGCGAATTTGATCGGGGTCGCCGGCGGGTGGGAGGCGTTGAGTTCAGCACTGGCGGGGTTGGGCAGCGTGCAGTTCAACGCGGACGTGGATGCCGCGTGGTCGGGGAAGAGCGCGGAGGCGCGGGCGGTGAATTTGTCGCTCGGGCCGGCGGGGGCGAAGCCGGCGTTGACCTTGGATTTGCTGATGCCGGTGGCGGTGGATTTTTCGGGAAAGACACCGCGGCTGACGCAGGGCTCGGGGACGGAAATCGCGCGGCTGACTTTGCAAGGCGTGCCGGCGGCGTGGGTGGGGCTGGGTTTGCCGGCGAACGAGACGGTGACAGGCAGTCCGACCACGGGCCAGGTAGTGCTGGGCGCGGGCGCGGACGGGACGATCACAGCGCAGACATCGCAACCAATCCAGTTTTTGGGATTCAACATGACAAACAACGGAACCGCGGTGCTGAGCAATGTTTCGCTGACGCTGGACGCGGCCGCGCGGTGCAAGGACGGGGAGGGTTCGGTGCAGGTGCGGGAGCTGGTCGTGAGCTCGGGAGTGGATCCGCTGGCGCAACTGGCGGCAAATGTGACGTTTGGGTCAACCGTGGCGGCGACCGGACGGCTGGCGGTGGCGATCGACAAGGTGGCGATGCAGCCGTTTGCAAGCGCGTGGGGGGCGGACTTGTCGAGTCAACCGTTGAAACTGGATGGGACGTTTGACGTGGAGAAGCGGAGCGACAGCCTGGACGTGAACGCGCTGGACGCGGTGGTGGAGCAGGGCGCGACGCAGTTGTTTACCTTGAAGCTGCTGCAAAAAATTTCAGTGCCGACAGGACCGAATGCGCCGGCGCCGGCGTTGAGCGGCGACTTGGCGACATTGGAGGCCGACGGGCTGCCGGCGGCTTTGGCGAATCCGTTTTTGCCGAAGGGCATGGTGGTGTCGGGCGAGCCGCTGCACGGAAAGCTGGTTTTGGAAGGGGCAAGCGGGACATCGGAATTTGCGCTGCGCACGGACGAGCCGCTGACGCTGTCGGATTTTGGTTATGCCAAGGACGGCCAAACAATGCTGGCGGGGGCGGAGGTGACACTGACGACGAGCGGGAACCGGAGCGCGGACGGCACCACCGTGAACGGAGCGACGGAATTGCAGGTGACTTCGCAGGCGGGGACATTGTTTGACGGCCAGGTGCAGGTGACGCAGGCCCATGGGTGCGTAACGGCGGGGTTCGCGGCGACGGGCAGCCTGAACGTGGTGGCGGCGCAGCCGCTGGGGGTGGCGTGGAGCACCGCGCTGCCGGCCCAGCCGCAGAATTACAGTTTGACCGCAAATATCACCAATGATGGCAGCAAGACGGTGGTGCAGGAGGCGGAAGCGCGGGTGATGGCGGCGGACGGCACGGGCGCGCCGTTGGCGGAGGTCAAGCTGTTGCAGCCGGTGACGATACCGGGTGGGAATGGTGGTTCGGCGTGGCCGGACTTGGCGGGGGATTTGGCGGCCATGCAATTGTCGGGCTTGCCGGTGGGAGTGCTGGGTCTGGTGCTGCCGGGGTACGATTTGCAAGGGGACAAGATTTCGGCGGACCTGCTGGTGCATGGCGAGGGCGGGGGAGTGTACAGCGTGGCGGCGAATCTGCCGTTGTCGATCGGGCGGCTGACGGTGCGGAAGGGGATTGAGCCGGTAGTGGACGAGTTGACCGTGGGCGGGCGCCCGGTGGTGAAGTTTTCGCAGGACGGGCTGACGTCGTTGGCGATCTACGATTTGGCGCTGGGGAGCATCGGGTCGGATTTGGCGAGCGGGCGCATCGAATGCCAGTTCAAGCCTGGCCAATCATGGCCGACGCAGGCGAAGATCAGCCTGGCGGCGAACTTGGGTGTGCTGCTGAAGCAGCCGTGTTTGCGGGCTTACGACAACATCAATTCGGGTCAGGCGACGTTGGACGGCGAGCTGGCAGCGAACGGAAGTTTCATTTTGAACGCGGATTTTACGGACTGGAAGGTGGTATTGCCGGCGCGCACGGTGAAGGAGATGGCGCTAGTCGGGGCGACGGGGAAACTCGGTCCAGGGAGCTCATGGCAGGTGACGGCACCGCTGCAGGGAACCGGAGCGAACGGCGCGACGAACTGCACGTTGAGCGTGGCCTCGACGCTGAACGCACAGAACAGCGGGCAGGCGTTTAACTTGAATTTGACGGGGAACGGACTGGTGCCGGACGACGTGATGGCGATGTGGAATGGGTTTCGTCCGTCAAACCTGAGCCCGGCGCAGCAGGCGGGCGCGCCCATGCCGGCGGCAAGCACGCAGCCGGACACGAGTCCGATGTGGGGCAACACGACCGCGAGCGCGCAGGTGAACCTGCAACGGCTGGCGTTTGACGCGCTGGATTTGAACAACGTGCGCGGTACGGCGGCGGTGTCGCCGACCCAGGCGAGCGTGGGAAATTTATCCGCGCAACTGGCGGGGGGCGCACCGCTGAACTTCAACGGGACGCTGGCGTTTGACGCGGCGCAGGCGAGTCAGCCCTATGGATTGCAGGCGAACCTGAGTTTGACCGGCTTTGACACGGGGGCCTATTTCCGGCTGCACGATCCAAATGGGAAAGTGCCGATCGACGGGAAGTTCTCGATTAATGGGACGACAGGTGGACGCGGGGCGAACACGGACGACCTGCTGTCTCGGGTGCCGTTTAACTTCACGCTTTCGAGCAATGGCGGGACGATTTACGTGTTGAGCTTGGTGGACAAAGGCACGGGCGCGGCGTTGACGGGATTGTCGGTGGTGACAGGAGTGGCAGGGATTTTCGGTGGTCTGCTGCAAGCCAAAGCGCCGAACGTGCAGCAGTTCAGCAACACAGTGTCGCAGTTGACGACGCTGTTCGACAAGATTGATTACTCCAGCATGACATTTGCGGCGACGCGTGGAGCGGACCGGAACATCAATCTGACGAAGCTGAACGTGCAGAGCACGGACATCGTGGTGAACGGTTCGGGGCGCATCGCCTACCGGGCGAACACGCCGATTCCGGAGCAGCCGCTGGTCGTCAACGTGCAACTGGGAGTGAAAGGAAATCCCGCCGCTTTGTTGAGCACCCTGCAATTGACCCAGTCTTCCACGCCGGACGCGAACGGATTTGTGCTCGGACCTTCATTCCAGGTGACCGGCACGCTGGAGAAACCGAACTACAAGGGATTTTACAATCTGCTGATCCAGGCGCCGATGAAGATGCTGAACATCGGGATGTGAAAAACGGATTCAGTAACTGCGGCCGGTCTTGTTTTCGTAGTAGTTGATGTAGGCGCGGTTGAGCACCGCGAGGCCACCGGGGGTGGGGTAGTGGCCGGTGAAGTACCAGTCACCGGGGTTGCCGGGGATGGCGCGGTGGAGGTCCTCGATTTTTTGAAAGATGAGTTGGACTTCGCCGCTCCAGAAATCGAGGCTGGGCCGAACGAGTTCGGCGATTTTGGCGGAGAGCTGCTCGGCGGTGAAGGGATCGTAAAGGCGGCGGACGTGGTTATGGAGGGAGCCGGCGGGGAGATCGATCTGGCGGACGCAGTCCTGGTAGATTTCGCGCAGCAGTTCGCCGAGGCCGCGTTCCTTGCAGAGGGCAACTGCGGCCTGGAAGGCGATGAATTTGCCGAGCTCGGACATGTCGATGCCGTAGCAGTCGGGGTAGCGGATTTGAGGGGCGGTGGAGGCGATGAGGATTTTTTTGGGGCGGGTGCGGGCAAGGATGCGGAGGATGGATTGCTTGAGGGTGGTGCCGCGGACGATGGAGTCGTCAATGCAGACGAGGTTGTCCTTGGGGGTGACGACGCCGTAGGTGATGTCGTAAACGTGCGAGGCGAGCTGGAGGCGGCTTTTTTCCTGGGAGATGAAGGTGCGGAGTTTGTGGTCCTTGAGCGCGATTTTTTCACCGCGGGGCCAGTTGGCCATGATGAGCTGGTCGAGCAGGGTGTCGTCGAGCTGGCCGGATTTCTGGGCGGAGAGGATGGCGGCTTTGACTTGCTGGCGGCGGCGGAGGCGGAGTTCCTCCATGAGGCCGTAGTAGGCAGCTTCAGCGGTGTTGGGGATGTAGGAGATGATGGTGTTCTGAAGGTCGTCGTGGATGGCATGGAGGATGGGGTCGGCAAGGCGGGCGCCGAGGGCCTTGCGCTCGCGGTAGATATCGGCGTCGTTTCCGCGGGAGAAGTAGATGCGCTCGAAGGAGCAGCCGGCGCGGCGATGGGCGGGCTCGGTGAAGGCTTCGTGGCGAATGCGGCCATCGGCCTTGACGACGAGGGCGTGGCCGGGGGAGATTTCACGGACGGCGTCGTGTTCGGCGTCGAAGATGGTTTGGAGGGCGACGCGTTCGCTGGCGACGGCGACGATTTCGTCGGTCTGGAGGAAGAAGCCCGGGCGGATGCCGTGGGGGTCGCGCATGACGAAGGCGTCGCCGTTACCGATGAGGCCGGCGAGGGTATAGCCGCCGTCCCAGTTTTTGGCGGAGGAGCGGAGGATGGCGATGGGGTCGAGTTGCTCGGAGATGAGGTTGGGGATTTCGGTGCCGGGGATGTTTTGGGCGCGCAGTTCGCGGTAGAGGCGGGTGTGTTCCTCGTCGAGGTGGTAGCCCATTTCCTCGAGGACGGTCTGGGTGTCGGTGTCGAAGATGGGGTGGGCGCCGCGGGCGATGAGGTGCTGGTTGAGCTCGTCGGTGTTGGTGAGGTTAAAGTTGCCGCAGAGCATGAGGTTGCGGGTGGCCCAGCTGCTTTTGCGGAAGTAGGGGTGGCAGGCGGTTTTGTCGTAGGAGCCGGAAGTGCCGTAGCGGAGGTGGCCGAGGAGGACTTCGCCGCCGAACTCGAAGTGTTCCTTGACGGTGGAGGGGAACTCGGGGTGGACGAGGCCCTGGCGCATGAGGTCGGAGTATTCCTTGAGCTGTTTTGAGAATATGAAGGTGAGGGCGTTGGCGCGGGTGTCGCGCTCGCGGAACATGAAGGCCTTGCCGGGGGGCATATCGAGCTTCACGCAGCCGATGCCGGCGCCGTCCTGGCCGCGGTTGTGCTGCTTTTCCATGAGGAGGAAAAGCTGGTTGAAGCCGTAGAGCGGCGTACCGTATTTTTGCTCGTAGTAGGCGAGCGGGCGCAGGAGGCGGATGAGGGCGACGCCGCAGTGGTGGTGGATCGGGTCGCTCATGAGTGGGCGAAAGGGTGTAAGTAATGCAGGATTGGCGAAAACTCAAGAAGAAGGCGGCGAGGGGGCGGGAGGAGTGGCGCTGGCGGGAGGCGCGGGGGAGAAGAGTCCGGTGTAATAGCGATGGGTGGACGAGAGCATTTGGGCGTAGGTGGTGGGGGTTTCGAGGCTGAGGCCGGATTGTTTTTCGTGCATGGAGAGCCAGAAGAGATTGAGATTCCAGGAGGCAAACAGGACACCGGCAGCGGCGAGCAGGATGCGACCGCGCGCGGGTGCGATGCTGGCGAGCCAGGCGAGGCCGAACATGACTATGATAGTGGAGCTTTCGAAGGCGCGACCGCCGAAGGAGCGGCCGAACCACCAGGTTTGCCAGGCGGCGTTGAGCAAGTAGGCGAGCAGCACCGTGAGGGCGAGCAAGCCGGCGCGACGACGACCGGCGGGGTTGCCGCGAATCAGCGCGCCAAGGAGGCCGAGCAGGCCGACGGCCATGACCGGGTGCCAGTAGAGCCAGCCGTGTTTCGGCGAAAAAAGCTCCTCCCAGAGGTGCGGATGCGACCAATCGAACTTTTCGCCGACATAGGTATAGACGATCCATGAGCCGTAAAGGAATTTCCACGCGAGCAATTCAGGGATGAAGATGATAAAAGCGCAGAGGGTGGCGAGCCCGACGCCTAGACGCGCGGGCGCGGAGCGGGGAAGCAGCGGCGCGAGCATCGCGACGGGGTAGATCAGGTAAATGATGGCGACGTTGCGCGTGGCGACGAGCAGGCCGGCAGCCAGGCCGAGGAGCGCCCAGCGCCAGCGCGCGGAGGGATTTTCCAGCAATTGTTCGGTGAGCAGCCAGCAGGCGGCCACGAGAGCGAAGACCTGGCTGTGGGCCATGCCGAGGTATTTCGTCTGGTAGGCAAGCAGTGGACTGCACCACCAGCCGAAGAGGGCGGCGTAGGTGGCGAGCACCGGGCCGAAGAAGCGGGCGAGAAAGGCGGCGGCGAGGACGAGACCGGCGGCGCCGTAGAGCCATTGGCCGAAGAGAGCCCACCATTGCTGCCAGGGGTCGAAGCCGGGTGGGGCGATGGGTTGCGGGTGCGCGAGTTTCGCCACGACGGTGCCAATGCCAAACCAAGGCAGGCTGCCGAGGGCCCAGCCGACGGGGTATTTATTCGGAAGCAGGCCGGCAGGGGTCAGCGGTTCGGCGAGGGCGTCCTTATGGACGTGGTCTTCCCAATTGGGAATTTCGAGGTACTGATTGCGGAAGTTGACATCGTGATCGTAAGTGACGGCGACGAGCCAGGAATAGTAGTGCCAGGGGTCCCAGCCATAAATGATGGCACGCGGGGGCGAAGCGAAGACGTCGTCGTTATTGCCGATGAAAACCGTGAGCGAAACGGCGAAGGTGAAGAGCCACAGGCCGAGGAGGAAGGCCGGGCGGGCAGAGCGGGGACCGGAGGCAGACGGGACAGGTTCGCTCATGGGGCCGGGACAGAGAGCGGCTCAGGTGGTGGCGAGGGCACGGGGAAGGGCGTCGGTCCAGGCTTCGCGGAGTTTGTTGACGGGCCAGGTGAGAGTCTGGGTGGTGGAGGAGCCGGGGGTGGGCAGAACGATTTTGAGAATGGCGGCGCCTTGAGCCTCGCCGATGATATGCGCAGGAACGCCGGCGGTTTCAGCGGACTTGAGGAAGGTGCGGGTACTGGCGGTTTTGATGGCGATGAGGATGCGGCTCTGGCTTTCGCCGTAGAGGAGGGCGTCGAGGCGAAGGGGTTGGCCGGATTTGTGGGCTTCGGCAGCGGCTGCGGTGAGGTCGAGGTCGGCGCCAAAGGTTTTGTGAGTGCCAAAGAGCATTTCAGCGAGGGCGACGAGGAGACCGCCTTCGGAAAGGTCGTGAGCGGCGACAATGCGGCCGTTGCGGATTTGTGTGCGCAGGAAGTCCTGGAGTTTTTTCTCGGTGGGCAGGTCGAGCGCGGGGGCGTCGCCGGTTTTGAGGTTGTGGCGGAGGTGGAGGAAGTAGGAGCCGCCGAGTTCGGTGGGAAAGCCGCCAAGGAGGATAAGGGTTTCCTCGCCGGTCTTGAGCACGGGGGTGGTGATGTGCTCGGGTTTGTCCACGATACCGGCGATGGAGACGGTGGGAGTGGGGTCAATGGCGCCGGCGGGGCTCTCGTTATAGAGGGAGACATTGCCGCCGACGACGGGGAGGTCGAAGAAGCGGCAGGCCTCGGCGAGGCCGAGGACGGCTTCGCGGAGTTGGTAGAAGTTTTCGGGTTTGTAGGGGTTGCCGAAGTTGAGGTTGTTGGTCAGGCCGAGGGGGCGGGCGCCGGCGCAGGCGAGGTTGCGCAGGCATTCGGTGACGGCGATGGCGGCGCCACGGCGGGGATTGAGGTAGCAGTAGCGGTTGTTGCAGTCGTTGGCGATGGCGAGCAGGCGCTCGTGCGAGCTCATGCGCACGCGGACGATGGCGGCGTCGGCGCCGGGAAGGACGGCGGTGCCGGCTTGGACCATGTGGTCATACTGGCGCCAGACCCAGCGCTTTTCGGCGATGGTCGGATGCGCGAGCAGTTGAAAGAGCGTGTCGCGAATGCCCGAGGCGTCGAGGTCGGGGAGGCTGGCGGGAGTCCAAGCGCGGGTGGCGGCGAGGTAGGCGGGCTCGGCGGCTTCGCGGTCGTAGAGCGGGGCTTCGTCGGCGAGGGCCTTGGCGGGGATTTGCACGACGGGGACGCCGTGGTGGGTGACGAGCATGGTGCCGCCTTCGGTGACCTGGCCGATGCGGGCGGCGTGGAGATCCCACTTTTGGAAGATGTCCTCGACTTCGGCTTCGCGGCCCTTTTGGGCGATGACGAGCATGCGTTCCTGGCTTTCGGAGAGCAGAATTTCGTAGGAATTCATGCCGGTCTCGCGCTGGGGGACCAGGTCGAGCTCGATGCGGATGCCGTTGCCGCCGCGGGCGGCGGTTTCGCAGGTGGAGCAGGTGAGGCCGGCGGCGCCCATGTCCTGGATGCCCACAACGAGGCCGGGGACAGCCATCATTTCGAGGCAGGCTTCGAGGAGGAGTTTCTCCATGAACGGGTCGCCTTTCTGCACGGCGGGGCGATCGGCGGCGCTCTCGGCGGAGAGTTCGCGGGAGGCGAAGCTGGCGCCGCCGAGGCCGTCGCGCCCGGTGGCGGCGCCGACGTAGTAAACGGGGTTGCCGATGCCGCGGGCGGTGCCGCGCTTGATTTGGTCGTGACGCAGGACGCCGAGACAGAGGGCGTTGACGAGGGGGTTACCCTCGTAGCAGGGGTCGAAGTAGATGTCGCCGCCGACGTTGGGGATGCCGATGCAGTTGCCGTAGTGGGCGATGCCGGAGACAACGCCGCGGAAGAGGCGGCGGGAAGTCGGCGAGGAAAGGTCGCCGAAGCGCAGGGAGTTGGTCAATAGGACGGGCCGGGCGCCCATGGTGAAGATGTCGCGGATGATGCCGCCGACACCGGTCGCGGCGCCTTCAAAGGGTTCGACGGCACTGGGATGGTTGTGCGATTCGATCTTGAAGCAGATGGCCCAGCCGTCGCCAACGTCGATGACACCGGCGTTTTCCTCGCCGGCCTTGACGAGGACCTGGCCGGGGGCGGCGGGGTCGGCCTTGGTGGTGGGGAGATTGCGAAGGAGCTTACGGGAATTTTTGTAGGAGCAGTGCTCGGACCACATGACGGAGAAGACGCCGAGCTCGGTGAGGGTGGGGGTGCGGCCGAGGATTTGGACGACGCGGTCGTATTCGTCGGGCAGGAGGTTGTGCTTGGCGACCAGCTCGGGGGTGATCGGGGCGTTGAGCACCGGGTCGGGGTTGGGGGGCAGGACGGCGGAAGGCGCGGGTTCAGTGGCGACGGACATAGAAGTGGGTGAAAAGTGCAAGGTGGAAAAATTGAAGAGGTGAAATGGAAAAATCGGCGGATCAGGCGGATACTTCCACTTCGCTCGGGATGAGGCGGCTGTGAAGGAAGGCGCGGAGAATGGCGAGGCCGTCCACGCTGGGGTGGTGGGATTCGACGGCGTCCTCGGGGTGGGGCATCATGCCGAAGACGTTGCCGGCGCGGTTGCGGATGCCGGCGATGTTGGCAAGCGAGCCGTTGGGGTTGCCGGCAGGATTGACGTTGCCGGAGGGGTCGGCGTAGCGGAAGAGGATTTGGCGGTGGGTGATAAGGTCGTCAAGGCCGGCGTCGTCGATGCGGTAGTTGCCTTCGCCGTGGGCGATGGGGATGCGCAGGCGGGCGCCGAGGCGGCTGCGGTTGAACTGCTCGGTGGATTCCTCGACGTGGAGGGTCTGGGTGATGCAGCGGAACTGGAGGCAGTCGTTGCGCACGAGGGCGCCGGGGAGCAGGCCGGCTTCGCAGAGGATTTGGAAGCCGTTGCAGATGCCGAAGACGAGGCCGCCGTTGGCGGCGTATTCCTGGACAGCGCGCATGATGGGGGAGAAGCGGGCGATGGCGCCGCAGCGCAGGTAGTCGCCGTAGGAAAAGCCGCCGGGGAGGACGACGGCGGAGGGGTCGCCGAGGGAGGTGTCCTTGTGCCAGACGATGCGGGTGGGGACGCGCAGGATGGTGTCGAACGCGTGGAGGGCGTCGGTTTCGCGGTTGGTGCCGGGGAAGAGGACGAGGGCGAGGGACATGGGAGAAGATTAAAGATGGAAAATTAAAAATGGAAAATAGAAGAGAAAAGGGGCAGGGAAGTAAGGGATGGAAGGGATAACGGTTGGCTGGGTGGCTGGGCTTGGTGGATGGAAACGATGAACGGAGAGAAAGGCTTTTTATGGCGGGAGGAGTGGGGTGTCGAGATTTTGGTTTGGGTTTCCGGGGGTAGGGATGGGGTGCAAGAGGAATCAATGTGGGCTGATGCTTTTAAGTTCGTGCGTGTGACGGAAAGTTCACATTAGGTGGGTTGTCACGGGGATATCCCCTGGTTTTATAGAAACCTCTTGCAAACACTGGCGCCATTCATGACCCAGGAAGCGCCGCCGAGCCGTTCACGGCTGGCGGACGTGATTGTGCTGGCGGTGGTGGGGGGATTGTTTTTCGCGGTGTTGAACGTGGCGAAGGAGTGGCATGCGCCGTACCGGGCGCACACGCCGATTGACCTGTCGTTCTGGAAGCTGCCGCAGTACACGCTGTACTCACTGGCTCGGGGGTGGGTGGCGATGGGGTTTTCGCTGGTGTTCACGATCGCGTATGCGTCATGGACGTACTATGACAAGCGGGCGCGAAGGGTGCTGTTGCCGATGCTGGACATCTTGCAAAGCATCCCGGTGCTGGGGTTCATGCCGGGGTTGGTGCTGGCGCTGGTGGCGTTGTTTCCAAAGAGCAATTTCGGCCTGGAGATGGCGTGCGTGCTGATGATTTTCACGGCGCAGGTGTGGAACATGGTGTTCAGCTATTATGATTCGCTGAAGGCGGTGCCGCTGGAACTGCGGGAGATGGGCGTGATTTGCAAGTACAACGCCTGGCAGCGGTTTCGGAACATCGAGCTGCCGTTTGCGGCGCAGGGGCTGGTTTACAACTGCATGGTGTCGATGGCGGGGGGCTGGTTCTTTTTGACGATCAACGAGGCGTTCACGCTGGGGAAACAGGATTTTCAACTGCAAGGGTTGGGGTCATACATGAGCGAGGCGATCGGGCAGAACAACGTGCCGGCGGACATCGCGGCGGTGGTGGCGATGGGGGTGATGATTTTGACGGTGGACCGGCTGGTGTGGTGGCCGCTGGTGATTTGGTCGCGCAAGTTCAAGATCGAGGACGTGTCAAGCGGGCCGATGGAGACGACGCTAGTGCAGCGGATGCTGGGGCATTCGCATTTGTTTGCATTCATGGGGCATGCGCATCCGGCGCACCATCATCATCACGCGAAGCCGCGGCGCCATGCGCGGCCGGTACGGGACCGGGTGGTGAATGCGTTGCCGCCACAGGTGCGGGAGGAAGGGCTGGGCGTGGCTTACAAGCTGTTTGTCATTGTGGCGCTGGTGGCCGGCGGTTACGGGGTATGGCGGCTGCTGGCGATGATGTTTAATGTGAGTGAGCACGAGTGGCTGACGATTGTGCTGGGCCTCGGGGCAACATTGCTGCGGGTGCTGGGCGCACTGATCATCAGCTCGGCGTGGACGATTCCGGTGGGGGTGTGGATCGGGCTGAATCCGAAGGTTTCGCGGTATTTGCAGCCGGTGATCCAGTTTGCGGCGTCATTTCCCGCGCCGATGCTTTTCCCGCTGGTGTTCGGGTGGGTGCTGGCCGTGGGGGGCAAACTGCAATGGGGGGCGATGCTGCTGATGATGCTGGGGGCGCAGTGGTACATTTTGTTCAACGTGGCGGCAGGCGCGCAGGCGATCCCGGCCGACATGGTGGCGTGCGCGAACATTTTTTCGTTGAAAGGCTGGCGGCGCTGGCGGAATTTCATCCTGCCGGCGATTTTCCCAAGCTTGGTGACGGGCTGGATCACCTCGGCGGGCGGGGCGTGGAACGCGAGCATCGTGGCGGAATACGTGGTGCAGAGCGGGCAGACGTACCATGCGTTCGGGGTGGGGAACATCATCAGCGACGCGACGAACGTCGGGAATTTCAACCTGCTGGCGGCGTCGGTGGTGGGGCTGGCGCTGGTGGTGGTGACGATCAACCGCACTTTTTGGAAGCGCCTGCAGCATTTGGGAGATGTTTACTGCCGGTTCGGGTGATGCCATTTTTCACGATCCTTTAACCGAATAAATTTATGAGCACGGAACCATTAATCAGCCTCGAACATGTCTCCCTGGAGTTTCCAGGGGAAAAGGGCAGCCCGCCGGCGCTGATCCTGGACGACGTCGTGTTGAGCATCGCGCAGAACGATATCATTGCGCTGCTGGGGCCATCGGGATGCGGAAAGAGCACGCTGGTGCGGCTGGTGGCGGGGTTGCTGGCGCCGACGCGCGGGGTGGTGAAGTTCCACGGGCAGCCCGTGAGGGGGGTGTGCCCGGGGGTGGCGATGGTGTTCCAGAATTTCGCGTTGTTTCCGTGGTTGACGGTGGCCGACAACGTGCGGCTGCCGCTGGAGGCGATGGACTTGGAGGACGACGAGGTGGAGCAGCGGGTCAAACGGACATTGCTGATGGTGGGGCTGAACGGCTATGAAAGTATCTACCCGCGGGAGTTGTCGGGCGGGATGAAGCAGCGGGTGGGGATTGCGCGGGCACTGGCGGTGAATCCGGAAGTGCTGTGCATGGACGAGCCGTTCAGCGCGCTGGATGTGCTGACGGCGGAGTCGCTGCGCAACGAGATCGGGCGGTTGTGCGCGGATCCGGCGAACCCGCTGCGCACGATGATCTCGGTGACGCACAACATCGAGGAGGCGGTGTACCTGGCGAAGCGGGTGATCGTGCTGGCGGCGCATCCGGGGCGGATCGCACTGGACGTGCCGAATCCGCTGCCATACCCGCGGGACACGGAATCGCCGGAGTTTCGCGAGATCGTGGAGAAGATCCACGACATCCTGACGCACCATGCGCTGCCGGAAGCCTCGGTGGGCGTGCCGGCGAGCCACGAGATGCACGCTGCGCCGCTGGCGCCGTTGCCGGAGGTGACGCTGGGGGAGATCTTCGGGCTGCTGGGTTTGTGCGATGAGACGCCGACGGACATTTTCGAGCTGGCGAATGATTTGCGGGAGGAGTTCGACTCGATGTTGAAGGTGGTGAAGGCGGCGGAGCTGCTGGGCCTGGTGTCAACGCCGAAGGACATGGTGATGCTCACGCCGCTGGGGCGGCGGATGCAGACAGCCAATGCGACGGAGCGGCGGCGGCTGCTGGCAGAGCAGATGCGGAGCGTGGGATTATTTCAGTGGCTGGGTGGGTATTTGGCGGCACAGAAGGGACATGAGGCGACGGTGGACGACCTGCGGGCGGAGCTCGGGCGGCTGTTTACGCGGGAGTCGGCGGAGCGGCAGATGCGGGTGCTGTTGCGGTGGGCGAATTACTCACAAGTGGTGGTTTACGATTCGACGAACAACCGGGTCTCGCTGCCAAAGGCGGGGTGAGGGGAGAAAATATTACGAACTGGCGGCCGGGAGCCAGAAGCGGAAGATGGCGCCGGAGCCGGGCGGGGAGTCGGGTGGGGAGTCAACGAGAGTAATGTCGCCGCGGTGGTCGCGCAGGATGCGTTTGGAGATGGAGAGGCCGAGGCCGGTGCCGTCTTTGCGAGCGGTGAGGAACGATTCAAATAGACGGTCGCGCAGGGTGGGCGGGACGCCGGGGCCGGAGTCGCGCACGGTGACGACCGCGAGGCGGCCGGAGTCGCCGGTTTCTTCGGTAAGGATGATCTGAATGGAGCCGCCGCTGGGCATGGCTTGAATGGCGTTGAGGACGAGATTCAGGATGACTTGCTGGAGCTGGCCTTTGTTGGCGTCAACGAGGAGCGGGGTGGAGGGGGCGTGGAAGGCGACTTCGACTTTGGATTGCTCGAGCTTGAGGCGGATGAGGCGGAGGGTGTCTTCGATGAGGGCGCCGAGGCTCCAGCGGGCCTGGAGGCCGGCGCCGCCTTTGGAGAAGCCGAGCACGCGTTCCACGATTTCGCCGAGCTGATCCAGTTTTTCGCGGATGACGACGAGGTCTTGGGCGCGGGCGTCGCCGGCGGAGAAGCGCAGGTCGAGGCTGTCGAGCAGGAGGGTGATGACGGTGAGGGGATTGCGGATTTCGTGGGCAATTTCGGCAGCGAGGAGGCCGAGGGTGGTAAGGCGTTCGTTCTTGCGGAGGTTTTCCTCGATGGCAAAGACGCGGGCGTAGAGTTCGGCGTTCTGGACGGCAATGGCGCAGAGGTTGGCGAGGGTGGAGAAGATGCGGCGTTCGTCGTTGTTGAAGCGGTGGAAGCGGCTGGTGTACACATTGAGGGCGCCGATGGCGCGGCCGCCGGAAAGAATGGGAGTGCAGAGGAGGGAGATGAGGCCTTCGCGGGGGATGAGGCGGGTGAAATGATGTTCCTCGGTGCGAGGAAGGTTTTGGATTTCGACCTGTTTTTTGTGGCGGATGGCGGAGCCGATGGCGCTGTCGGCGAGCGCGAGGTCTTCGGAGTAGTCGAGGGGCTGGCCTTCGTGGCCGGCAAGGGCGGTGAGGCGGAGGGCCTGGCCGCCGGGGTTGAGCAGGAAGACGGCGCACAAGCGGCACGACATCAGGGTGAGGGCCTGGCGGGCGGCGGTTTCAAGGACGGCCTGGAGCTCGAGCTTGGAGACGAGGCTTTGGCCGGTGGCGATGAGGGACTCGAGCTGGCGAGCCTTGATGCGGAGCTGCTTGATCAGCCAGAGGCGGCTGACGACTTTGGTGGCTTCGCTGGTGAGGAGGGTGAGGATTTTTTGCTCGGTTTCGCCGAAGGCGGCGGGGCGCTCGCTGTCAACGTTGACGACGCCGATGACAAGGCCATCGACGAGCATGGGGACGGCCATTTCGGAGCGGATGGAGTCCTTGAGGTTGTAGTAGCGGGCGTCGGCGCGGACGTCGGCGACGACGAGCGGGCGGCCGTGGAGGGCGACCCAGCCGGTGACACCGTGGCCGAGAGGGAGTTCGAGGCCGTGGGAATTTTCGGGGAGACCGCGGAAGACTTCGATCTGGAGGCGCTGGGTATCGGGGTTGACCAGGGCGATCGAGGCACTGGTGGCGGGGAGGGTGCGCATCACCTCATCGAGAATAAGGCGGAGGGCCTCGTGCGGGTCTTCGGTATCGCTGACGAGGCGGGAGATGTGGTAAAGGGCGTCAAGGACAAGCTGGGAATTGTCAGGCACGGCAGGGGGAAAAGATAGAATTCAAAATGAAAAAACGCGACATGAGTTTTTTGTGTAAATAAATTATTTTAAAATGGGTGGAAGGGAGGCTTCGCGCTCGATGGCGGAGGCGAGGTGAAGGTAGCGGGTGATGACCCAAATTTGAGAGAGCAGCAGCAGGCCGCCAATTCCATAAAGAGTGAGGATTTTGGCAACTTGACACGACATTTCGATCATTTGCTCGTCGATGGGGGAGCCGAGGGCGGCGCCGGTTTGCTGGAGGCTTTTGAGGGTTTCCGGGGAGATCAGGCTGGCAATGAGGGCCGGGGAAACGCGGTCAAGCAGGGA